>NZ_JAUBQS010000069.1:0-32704 GCF_036701355.1 Microcoleus sp. Pol12B3 | reverse complement strand
TCACCAAATCCGATTAGCAATTCTGAAGGCTCAACCGCCTCTATTTTCTCCATCCTTTACATAAAAGCACTACCCAACTTTTTTACCACCGTAAATTTTAATCATCAAAAATATCCAACTGTTCGCCCTCCGACTGTTTTTTGCCATCTTTTTTAACACCTTTCCGCAGCCCGATCGCAATTTTGCTATGTTTCTCAATCTGCTTCATCACCTGTCTCGCCCTGTCAATCACCGACGACGGTAAACCAGCTAATCTGCCCGCTTCAATTCCGTAAGATTTGTCAGCACCTCCCGGCTGAACTTGGTGCAAAAATACAATTTGATCCGGCAATTCTTTCACTGTCACCTGATAATTTGCGACATTATCCAAAATAGAAGCTAACTCATTCAATTCGTGATAGTGAGTCGCAAAAATTGTCCGCGCCCGAATCTCGCTTGCTAAATATTCTGCCACAGACCAAGCAATCGACAGTCCGTCAAAAGTCGCCGTTCCCCTGCCAATTTCATCTAACAAAACTAATGATTGCGGCGTCGCGTGATTGAGAATATTTGCAGTTTCGTTCATTTCCACCATAAACGTAGACTGACCGGTTGCCAAATCATCGACGGCGCCGACGCGGGTAAAAATACGATCGCAAATTCCCAAACTCGCAGCTTTCGCAGGCACATAACTGCCCATCTGCGCCATTAACTGGATCAAACCCACCTGCCGCAAGTAGCAGCTTTTCCCGCTAGCATTCGGCCCGGTTAAAATAATTAAATCTGGGCGGTTTAGCGATTCTTCCCGACCCAAAAAAGCAGAATTAGGTACAAAAAATCCGGGCGGCAAAGACTTTTCCACCACCGGGTGACAACCTTCAATAATTTTAATTTCCCGACTTTCTGTCATAGTCGGGCGGCAGTAATTCTGGTAAACTGCTACTTCTGCCAAACCGCACAAAACATCCGCCGCCGCCACGGCGCGGGAAACGTTGCGAATAATTTCGGCGTGTTCTCCTACCTCCGATCGCACTTTAGCAAAAATATCGTATTCCAATTGATTTAAATCTTCCCGCGCTGTCAGAATTCGCACTTCCCTTTCTTTTAATTCTTCAGTGCTGTAGCGTTCTTCATTGGTGAGAGTTTGCTTGCGGGTGTAGTCCTTCGGCACTTGGTCTACTTTTGATTTGGTAATGCTGATGTAATAGCCGAAAGCTTTATTGTAGCCTACTTTTAGATTAGAAATTCCCGTGCGCTTTCTCTCGGTTGCTTCTAAATTTGCAATCCATTCTTGGTCGGCTGATGCAGTGTGGCGCATTTCATCTAGCATGGGATTGATTCCCGCTCGAATCAAGCCTCCTTCTTTTAAATGAATCGGCGGTTCGTCAACTAAGTGATCGTGAATTTTACTTGCTAATTCTTCTAAAATTGGCGGTACATTTTGCAGCGCTTTCAAATATGGCGATCGTCCTTGGGCTGCGATCGAGGCTAATTCTGGCAGTTTTCCCAGAGAATCAGCTAAAGCGACCAAATCCCGCGCGCTAGCTGTTCCAGAACCCGCGCGGCCTGTCAGTCTTTCGATGTCGTAAATTTGGCGAAGCAACTGCTGAAAATCTTGGCGCAAGCCGTTATTTTCTACTAATTCTTGAATCGTGTCATGTCGGGCGCAAATGCCTTTAATGTTGAGCAAAGGTTGCAGCACCCAGCGGCGCAAAGCGCGGCCTCCCATTGCGGTGCTGGTTTTGTCTATAGCCCACAGCAGCGAACCGTGAAAAACCCCATCTCTCACCGTTTGAGTAATTTCTAGATTGCGGCGGGTTTGGTAGTCGAGTATGAGAAAATCCGTGAGAGTGTAAGTATGCAATCTTTGCAAAGAAACTGCTTTTTCCTTTTGAGTTTCTTCGAGATATTGCAACAAACCCCCGGCGGCGCGCACTGCGAGGGGCAAATGGCCGCATCCCATACCTTCAAGCGATCGCACTTTGAATTTTTGCAGGATTCTCTGTTTTGCTTCGGGCAAAGTAAACGGAATTTGCGATCGCAAAGAATAGCAAAACGAATTCGGCAAACAATCGGGCAAATGCTCGGATTTCTCTCCGGGTCTCAACATAGTCACCAAATCCGGCGCATTAGTCGGTACCAAGACTTCCGAAGGCTGCAAGCGCAGCAATTCTAGGGTTAATTGTTCTAAAGTGTCGGCTTGGGTAGTGACGAATTCTCCGGTAGAAATATCTGTATAAGCCAATCCCCAATGTTCCCCCGCTATCACAATTGCGGCTAAAAAATTATTTTGCCTGGGTTTGAGCATTCCGTCATCAGTCAAGGTTCCGGGAGTGAGAATGCGGGTAATTTCTCGCTTGACTTGGCGGCCTTCTTTCGCAGCAATTGAGGCATCTTCTACTTGGTCGCAAACTACCACAGCATAGCCTTTTTCTACTAACATTGAAGTGTAGCGGTCGAGGGCGTGGTGCGGCACTCCTGTCATCGGCACTCTGCCAATTTCCTTGCCGCTTTCTTTGCTAGTACAAACAAGTTCTAATTCCTGCGAAATAGTAACTGCATCTTGGAAAAAACACTCAAAAAAATCTCCGACTCGAAACAATAAAAGTGCGTGGGGATACTGTTCTTTCACTTCCACATACCGCTGCATCATCGGCGTCAGCTTGGTGAATTCTAGTAGGCGGTGGTCGGCATTGCGGATGTTGGGTTGAGTGGGGTCTGTTGGGGTAGATGCAGTGTAAGGCATAAAAGGCGATCGATAAATTTTAATCTTTAACAACTTTAGCGCAAGCTCGGCTTTTAGCTATAACTAATATACAATATTTGACGATTAATCCTCCTTAAGCAGGGTGCGTGATTCTCCATATTGGGGAACAGTGTTGAGCTATACAAAAGTCACGCACCCTACTTAATAATCGATAAACCCGCTTGTAGTTGAGAATTTTTGGGTCGCTTTTTATCTAATGTGAGCTTAAGCCTCCGCCCTAGTGAGATCAAGTGCGAAATTATTATTTATTGTGAGAGGAGAGCGATCGGCGATCGACAAAAACAATCTCAGCTATGTAGTTGTTAGCTGTTATAGCAGATGTTGAAGGAAGAAAGAAGAAGGAAAAAGGAAAAAGGAAGAAGGCTTTAGTTATCTAGAGAGAAGGAAGAAAGCTTTAGTTATCTATGAGAGAAGTAAAAAGCAATCTTAGGCAACGGTTTCAGCAATTAAGAACGTTCTAACCGTCGGGTGCGGTTGCTATAACTTTTGGGGCTTAACAGAAGAATGTGAAATCTCCCGCACTTTAGCTAGAGGAGAAACTTTACATTTTTCTTATTTAAAACAGCCGGAAGATAGATTTATAAATTATACCTCGGATAGAGAGACTAAATATTTTATATGCTTAAGATTAACAACATCCAAGCGAATAATTTATCGGCTTAGTAAAGGTAAGATTTAGAATCAAAAATCTGTTCGCTAGTAGTTAACTAGAGGAGAACGAAATAATGAAAGCTCTTTGCTGGCACGGAGCAAATGACGTGCGGGTTGATAATGTACCAGACCCAACAATTATCAATCCGCGCGATGCGATAGTTAAAATCACGTCTACAGCAATCTGCGGCTCAGATTTGCACCTCTACAATGGCTTCATCCCGACAATGCAATCGGGCGACATTCTGGGTCACGAATTCATGGGGGAAGTAGTCGAACTCGGCAGCGAAGTCAAGAACTTAAAAAAGGGCGATCGCGTCATCATTCCTTTTACTATTTCTTGCGGCAGTTGCTTTTTTTGCAACCGCGATTTGTGGTCGCTGTGCGACAACTCCAACCCCAATGCTGGGCTGGCTGAAAAAATGTTCGGTCATTCGCCTGCAGGACTGTTTGGCTACTCGCATTTAACAGGCGGTTATGCAGGAGGTCAAGCAGAATACGCGCGGGTTCCGTTTGCAGATGTCGGCCCTTTAAAAATTCCCGACGGACTTTCTGACGAACAAGTATTGTTCCTCACCGATATCTTTCCTACCGGTTACATGGCGGCTGAAAACTGCGACATTCAGCCGGGGGATACTGTAGCAGTTTGGGGATGCGGGCCAGTCGGACAATTTGCAATCAGAAGCGCGTTTATGCTGGGGGCCGATCGAGTAATTGCGATCGACCGCATACCGGAACGCTTGCAAATGGCGGCCGCGGCCAAAGCAGAAATCATCAACTACGAAGAAATAGACGCCGGGGAAGCCGTCACCGAAATGACGGGGGGACGCGGGCCCGACTCTTGCATCGACGCGGTGGGGATGGAAGCCCACGGTACCGGTCTCGACGCTTTGTACGACAAAGCCAAGCAAGCCGTGCGGTTGGAGAGCGATCGACCTACGGCCCTGCGACAAGTGATCCTGGCGTGTCGCAAGGGCGGCACAGTGTCAATTCCCGGCGTTTACGGCGGCTTCGTTGACAAAGTGCCCCTCGGTGCAGCTTTCAACAAAGGCTTGACCATGAAAATGGGGCAGACGCACGTTCACCGCTATTTGCGGCCTTTGCTCGATCGCGTTCAAAAAGGCGAAATTGACCCGTCATTCGTAATTACGCACCGAATGAAATTGGATGAAGCGCCCCACGGCTACGACATTTTCAAAAACAAAAAAGACAACTGCATCAAAGTTGTCCTCAAACCCTAACTCGCATTTACCCTTCACGGAAAAACTATGCTTTTACAAGAAAAAGAATCAGGCGACTTGATAGAAATCCTCGATGTAGATGCTTTAATCAGCCCTACAAAACAAGAAGTGCCGGGAAAAAATCAAGCTGGTCAAGAAGAGCAAGAGAAAGCAACTTTTCCAAAAAGTAATTTAGTCTTTCCTTCCGGTGAAGCTCTGCCGCGCTGCTGGACTGAGGAAAATTATCAAACTCATTGATTCCACTGATTCTCCCCATCCCCTTTAACAAGGGGGGAGGGGAAGCTAGGGGTAGGAACAGGGCACATAGGTGTCAACTTAACCCGAAAAATCGCTGTGAGACGGAAGTCCCTGTCTAAAGGTTCGTAGTGGGGACTTCCGTCTCCGATTGACTAATTAAATAATTGTGGACTAAAGTTTTTACTACAAAATAGTTTTTTGGAATAAGTCTAATAACTAACAACAAATAAGTTATGCAATTGCAAGCAGTAATTCTCGATATAGACGGTACTCTGACGCTCAGCAATGACGCCCACGCTCAAGCTTGGGTAGAGTCATTTGCGGCTTACGGCTACGAGGTGCCGTTCGAGAAAGTTCGCCCGCTAATTGGTATGGGAGGCGACAAAGTTATACCCAAAATGGTATCAGAACTTTCCGACGAAGCAGGCGACGGGAAAAAGATTGCACAGCGGCGCAAAGAACTGATTATTAACCGCTTTGCTCCCGAACTTTCTCCAACCCCCGGTTCGCGGGATTTGCTGTTAAAAATGCAGCAAGAAGGATTGCGGCTAATTATTGCGACTTCAGCTACCACTGAAGAACTTTCCGGTTTGCTGAAAGCTGCACAAGTTGACGATTTATTGGATCAAGCGACGACATCGAGTGACGCGGAAGCTTCTAAACCGGAACCGGATATTGTGGAAGCTGCTTTGAGCAAATTGCAGATGGAAGCGAGTCAGACTGTGATGTTAGCTGATACTCCTTACGATATCGAAGCTGCGGGCAAGTGCGGGGTGCCAGTAATTGCTTTTCGGTGCGGAGGTTTCGATGATGCTTCGCTGGCAAATGCTGCGGCAATTTACGATCACCCTGCTGATTTGTTGGCGCATTATGACGACTCTATATTTAGGGAAAAAGGAGTTGGTAGCGCGTTGAAGTAATACGGGCGATCGCGGGTGGATTGCCACTATTAAGCGCGATCGCTCACAATCCACTCTACCTGATGGGCTTCTGTGCGATCGGGAATATCCAGCCGCGCAGCTAATTTTTGAATCACTGCTTCTGGGACTGCGGCTGGGCGCGATCGATTCCGCTGCAATATTTCTTCTAGAGGTACTTCCAGATAAACAATGCGAATGCGCGCTTGGTAAGCAGCAAAAAAATTAATTAATTGCTGTCGCATTTGTTTAGTGGTATTCGTGGCGTTCCACACAAAAGAACGCCCCTCGTTCATGTATTCGCGCGCTCTTTGTTTGGCGGCTGTGACCACATTTCCAGGGGTTTCGTCGGGAGGGACATTCATCTCTTTTCGCAGTGCATCGAGCGAGATTACTGGCAAATGTGGGAGATTTTTCCGAATCCAATAATCTTTACCACTTGCGGGCAAGCCAGACATCAAAATTACTTCGCATTTAGTGTCGTCAAATGCTTCGTAATCCGGGTTTCCATTCTCTTTGCGGAAGTAGATAAATCGGCTGTGTGGTGATGGGAATTGTCGGGGAGAATCCAAACAATTATTTTCTTGACAAAACTCCCGAAATAGTTCTATTTTATCGAGCAGTTCTTGTCTGTCGCTACACTGACGGCCGCGCACGTCTGCTTCGGCTAAAAGTGCGAGGAAATCGCAGCGGACAACTTGACTAACTTTAATTACGGACTGTTGCGGGTTGGGTTTGTCTATCAGCCAGATGGGTAAACTGCCGAATTGGACGATCGCCACCACTGTTTCGCGAATCTCAAACTGCACTGGCGGCTCGAATTGAGATAAAATTTGTCTGACCATTCTCGCACCTTGGCGGGCGTGACCTTTTGAGCTAATTCTGCCGTCGGCTTCTATTTTTGTAAAGGCTGGTTTGGCGACATCGTGCAGCAAAGCGGCGGCAAAAAGTATCGATCGTTCTTGCACGGGTAATTGACGCCAATTTGGGGAAGATATTAAGGCTTGGCAGACCATTCTGGTATGAATTAAAACGTCTCCTTCGGCGTGATAAATCGGGTCTTGCTGACATCCTTTTAAGTTTTGAATCCAATCGAAATGATTTTGAATGCTGTCCCAATCGAGAAACCAATCGGGCGGTTGGGGACAAAAGGGAAAAGTCCAAGGCGGAGATAACAGTGCAGTCATAAATTCACCTGCGGGTTAACTAAAATTAAATAAATCTGCACCGGGACGCAGAATATTGGGTACAATTGGGCGATTTAGCCAATGTCCTTCGGCATTCTTAATAGCGGTCAAAAAGCTGGCACGCACGTATTTGTAACGCGCCTTTACTATGCCATCTTCTTCGACTTTAATGTACAGACCCTCCATGCGATCGCTCTTGTCAGTCTCTTTCAAACATCGTTCTTCATCTAATCCCAATTCGCCGCAGTACAAACGCAACCGATCCAAATGCCCCGGTTGAATAAAATTAGATTTTTCCATAAACTGCATCATTTGCTTGGGCGATTTCAGGACTCCCGAAAACAGCACGGGAACTGACACTAACGGCAGTCCTGTTAACAACTTCTGGCGGGATTCTGTACTCAGAAATTGACTGGTTTCTAAGTCCAGCACATCATATTCCATAAAATAGTGAGGCAAAAAATCATAAAAAACAGTGTGTTTGGCATAAAGCCATTCGCCGTAAAGAATGTAGCGATTTCCCAGCACTTCTCCCAGCGCCCCGCTGAGACTGAAAGCCCACTGTTTGAATAAGTTAAAATGTTTTTCCCTCGGCCCGCCGGTGAGATAGTGGCCGCGACTTTGCAGCAGCATTTGTCCATCTGGTGCGAAGCTGATGCCTGTATTAGCGCCGTCTACCTTTTCTTCTATAATTAGAGGGCGATCGATCAGGGCGCTAAATGGCACGCTGTCGAGGTCTTCATCACCCGGTTGGAAACGCGAACCTTCGATATGATAAGTTCGAGGATATTTAACAATTTTGAGCATCAGCCAATCCCTTTGAGATTTGAGACTTTAGAGGCGACCCAATCTATTTAACCATTATAATGGAATGATCACAAAGGAGCGTGTAAGTTGAAAACTCAAAATTTCCAGAGCATATCATCAGCCTTCGCTGGGATTCTATTAGTAGGCGCGCTACTCCTAGGACTAAACTCTTTTGTCGTCATCAATCCAGGCGAAGCAGGGGTAGTCAGTGTTTTAGGAAAAGCCAGAGATGGAGCATTGTTAGAGGGGTTTCACCTCAGACCCCCGCTAATATCCAAGGTAGATGTGTACGATGTAACAGTGCAAAAATTTGAAGTTCCCGCCCAGAGTGCTACTAAAGATCTTCAGGATTTAAATGCTAGTTTTGCGATCAACTTTCGCCTCGATGCTGAGAAAATAGTGGAGATCAGAAGGACTCAAGGAACTTTGGAGAATATAGTCTCAAAAATTATTGCTCCTCAGACGCAAGAAGCATTTAAAACAGCCGCTGCACTGAGAACCGCCGAACAATCTATTACTCAAAGAAGTGAACTGAAGCGAGACTTTGATACTGCGCTGAAGGAAAGGCTATCCAAGTATGATGTAATCGTACTCGATACGAGCGTTGTTAACATTCGATTCTCCGCAGATTTTGCGAAAGCGGTTGAGGAGAAACAGGTTGCTGAACAGCGGGCGCAAAGGGCTGTTTATGTGGCTCAGGAAGCAGAACAACAGGCTCAAGCTGACATTAACCGCGCTCAAGGTAGGGCTGAAGCTCAAAGGCTGTTGGCGGAAACTTTGAAGGCTCAGGGCGGCAATTTAGTTCTGCAAAAAGAGGCGATCGAAGCTTGGAGAAGCGGTGGCGCTCAGATGCCAAAAGTGCTGGTGATGGGAAGCGGTTCGAGTCGGGTTCCTTTCATTTTTAATATGAGCGATATTCAGGAAGAACCCGCTCGCCCGCAAGTGACCAACAATTAAAATATGACAGAGGGTAACAAACCCGGTGTCTCAGAAAATATAGGCTTTGCTAACCAGAAATTTCGCAATAAACCGGGTTTCCTCAGAAAGCACACATAAGTCCTATGAGAGTTGCCGGAATATGGTAAACTTCTGAAAGCCACAATATAACGACAGTTTGAAACCTGTCGCTATAAAAGCGAAGTCCGCAATTAACACGCAGGCAACACACTCATTTTAGGAAGCCAGGAGAAATCATGACCCGCGCTATTATGGAAACCGACAAAGGCACAATCAATTTGGACTTGTTCGATGCGGATGCGCCTAACACAGTGAAGAATTTTGTTGACTTGGCGGAAAAAGGTTTTTACGATGGATTGTCCTTTCACCGAGTCATTCCTAACTTTATGATTCAAGGTGGCTGTCCCAAAGGCAATGGAACGGGCGGCCCCGGCTACAAAATCAAGTGCGAAATCAACTCCCACAAACATGAGGCAGGAACTTTATCGATGGCTCACGCAGGTAAAGATACGGGTGGTAGCCAATTCTTTATTTGCCATTCTCCCCAGTCTCATTTAGATGGAGTTCACACAACTTTTGGCAAAACTGAGGATATGTCTGTCGTCAATGCTATCCGCCAAGGCGACAAGATTATTTCGCTCAAAATTGAGCATTAATTTTCAGTAATTAGTTGCGTTTGTAGTAAGGACTAAAGTCCTTATTGCAAACAAAAATTGTGAAAGTTAAGAGTTTTAAAATATACAATTTATGACACCTATAATTTCTTGATGGTACAAGCCCCCGGATTTATGCGTGGAATCAATCCCAAATCCAAAATCCTTGCATCCTCAAGCCCCCGGATTTATCCGTGGTGTCAATCTAAAATCTAAAATCTAAAATCTAAAATCGAATGACTGTTATCAATGATTCTCCTGTGGTGGCTGAGTTAACTGAACTATATTTAAAATACGAAAAAGCTCTTTGTACGAATGATATTGAAACTCTCGATAATTTGTTCTGGGAGGCGCCGGAAGTCGTGCGGTTTGGGGTGACGGAGAACCTGTACGGGAGTGATGAGGTGAGGGCTTTTCGCAAAGGACGATCGCCTGTAAATGTCGATCGAGAAATGTTCAACCTCAAAGTCGTGACTTTCGATGCAGACACGGCGGCTGTGACGCTGGAATTTCGCCGTGTAATGGATGGAGTGGTGCGGCTGGGGCGGCAGAGTCAGATGTGGCGCAAGTTTCCTGAAGGGTGGAAGATTGTTTCCGCTCACGTTTCTTTGTTGCCGGTGTAGATGTTAAAGGTAAGGAAACAATAATTGTCTAAATCAGGCGGACTTTATGACTGAATCATTCATCCTCTAGAGCAACGTCTAATAATTCAATTTCCAGACTTTCTTCCTCATCTTCATAATTAAATTCTAATCTGCTCTGCTTAATAATCTCGCTCAATACATTGCTTAAGTACCCTTTGGCAACAGCTTGTTCAAATCTTTCTATCAGAATAGGAACATTGATTATTTCTTCTATACATTGCATATACTGAGATACTATAGCATTTATTGAATACACCTTTCGAGCTTGCGCTTCAATCTTTGATTTAATTTCACTATCTGAATCTAAAGATTTAACTACAAATGTTATCGGATACCTTTCAATTTTATCAATGTCTAAGAAATATTTATTTACATCTACAGTTTCAGTCACCTGAAAAAAACGTCCTAGGGGTTTCATTACAAAGTCAATTCCCCCATCATTAGCATTTGTCCTACCTGTTTTAAACAGCTTTAAATTTTCTTGCTGGAGTCTGTCTAGTGCATAACCCCAATAAATAACTCGGTCATTGTAGTAGTATTTTAATATACTGTAGCTGACTATCTCGAAAATGCGAGCATCTACATTTTGCGCTACCATTTGTTTTATAAATTCTCTGACTTGAACCTCTGTCAATCTTTGAGCATCTTTACAAATTTGAATAAACTTTTCAAAGCTATCTCTTTTAGCTTCAACGTAAGCATCAATTATGTGAATTACTGTTTCTGCTATATTGTGTTCATTCCCATTGATTTTGACTTTTAATAAGTTTTCGTTAAACCAATACCTGTTATTTTTCTGATTTCTCAAAATTGGGATGAACTCACAAGTGGGAAAATATTTTTTAAATTCTTCATTCATCCTATGGTTCAAGCCATGATTTTGAAGCTTTTGCCCGAATGGTAATTCACGCTGTCTCTTAAAAAGATTCGTATAAACTGCACCTTCATAACCTGAATACATTCCTGTCTGATGAAAATTTTTCACAAAATAATCTTCAACTAAAACATATATTGCGTATAAGTTGGCAAAACTTCCTCTTGATTTTGAGCCTTTATTTGAAGATTTAGTCTTGATATTCAAATATAAAATTAGCTGGCTTTCACGCAAAATTTGATACCCCACCTCGCCAAACTTATCCTCTAAAATTGTCTTAATTATTTTTGTGAATTCATGTTCCATTTTTATTATAGCTGTAAGTTTAGTGTTAGCTGCTGTGGCGAAAGTTCACCGGAGTTGACTTCAGACATGAGAGCCTCTTCACTCTCATCCGGGGTAATTTGCAACCTCCGCAATCCTATTTGTAGATACTTTTCTTGTAATTCTATGCCGATTGATTTTCTGTTAAGCTGCTTGGCAACAAATGATGTTGTAAAAGTTCCCGAAAATATATCTAGTACAACGTCGCCCTCATTACTACTGGCTTTGATAATTCTTTCTAACAACGATGTTGGTTTCTGGGTAGGATGTTCCTCATACTCAGGCATACGATATCTCACTCTCGGAAACTCCCACACATTACCTGGAACTTTTTTAGAATTATATACTGATGGTGTAGCCTTGCGGTAGTCAATTAGTTTTCTAACAGCTCCGGTTTTCGCCTCTACCAGAATATCTGAGGAATTAAATGTATAATTTCGTTTGTCCTTGACGCAATATAAAATTGGTTCGTAAAGAGAACCGTAATATTTTTTTGCTTGTACGCCCGAACTGTCATAATACCACACTATTCGAGAAAGGATTGTTAAACGATCGCGCAAATATAAATCAAAGTAGGGCATACTTTGAGTTGACGCCATCAGATACAAACTGCCGTTATGCTTGAGCTTCTTAACACATAAGTTTAACCAACTATAACTCCATTCTAAATAATCTTTTTCAAATTCCCACTTGTCTTTAAAACCATTGAAATCTTTGCCAATATTATAGGGAGGATCGGCAAAAATTAAATCTATTGAGTTGTCTGGTATTTCACTGCCAAGCACTTCTAACACATCTCCTAAGATGAGTTTGTGATTGTCAATTTCAAAGATTTTCATTCAGCCTAACCTCTTCCAATTAATATTGGCTATTGCCAAGTTGAGTGAGATATGTTCTATAAATATTTAATACAGTTCATACTTGAGCAAAGTACACGGAATCGAGCCATTATAAACAGGAATTCGCCGCGATGTCCTGAGTCCCACCTTTTTACCCAACTCCTTATTTCCCGTCAAAATAAACGCATTCCAACCTTTAAAACGATGCTTGAAAATATCCCCCAACATCTTGTACAAATCTCCCAATTCGCTAGCATCTCCCAGCCTTTCTCCGTAGGGAGGATTGCAAATCAGAACGCCTCTGTCTGCGGGGGCTTCCAACTGAGATAACTCGGTTTGAGCAAACTGAATCTTACCGGAAATACCAGCTTGCTGCGCGTTCGTGCGAGCTTGAGTTAACATATCGGAATCGCGATCGCACCCAGCAACCACTTGCTTAAGTTCCGGTAACTCACTATTTTCAGCTTCGGCCCACAATTTATCCCACAAAGGTTCGTCAAAATCCCGCCAACTCATAAATCCAAACTTTTCTCGAAACAATCCCGGTGCAATATTTAAGCCCTTTAACGTCGCTTCCAAAGGCAAAGTTCCAGAACCGCACATCGGGTCTAAAAACGGCAAATCAGGCGTCCATTCTGCCATCTCCAACAAAGCCGCAGCTAGGGTTTCTTTGAGAGGAGCAAGCCCCATCGCCGGTCGATATCCCCGGCGGTGCAAACTGCCGCCCGAACTGTCTAAACTTAAAATAGCTCTATCTTGATGGATGTGAATGTTAATTAGCAAATCCGGATGCTCTACATCCACATTAGAACGCTTGTTAAATTGAAGGCGCTGTTGATCGGCGATCGCATTTTTGACCTGCAAAGCTGTAAAGTGAGTGTGGTTCAACTTTTCGTTGCCGCCGGTGCAGTTTACTGCTAAAGTATTTTCGGGATATAAGTATTCGTCCCAAGGGATTTTCTGGACTTCGCGGTAAAGCATATCCGAGTTGTAACACCGGAATTCGGCGATCGGCATTAGCACTCGAAAAATAGTTCTCGACCACAGATTGACGCGGTACAATAAAGCGCGATCGCCCGCAAAGTAAACCCCTGTAAAATCTGGCTTGACATCCTGCGCCCCTAAACGTTCTAATTCTTGGGCGGCAATTGTTTCTAAACCGCGCGCAACTGTAGCAAAATATTGATTCATTGAGAATTGGTAATTGGGAATTGGGAATTGTTACTAACAACAGACACCAGACTGATGACTATAATAGCTGGTTTTAATCCTAACTATCAAAATAAATACTCTACCTTCACGATAAATCACTCGCATTAATCTGGGTGTGGGCGGGTTTGAGAGATTGTTCTTTGTTGGCTGTGATTGTTTGTGAAACCCGCCCCTACAGATTGTTAGAAATGTGTGAGTTACAAACTGTCAGTAATACTGGTGAAATTAAAAGCTTTCACGCGCACTCCGGGCACGACACTACCGCCGTAACGCTTCACCGCACTAACTGCATCCACATCGCGCAACATATCAGGTAAAACTTGATTGAAACGCAGGTTTTTAATCGGGTAAGCAATCTTGCCATCCTCAATCCAAAAAGTACCGTCGCGAGTCATTCCCGTTACTTCCAAGGTTTTCGGATTAACGTAGCGCACGTACCAAGCTCGACTGACGAAAATTCCTCGCTCGGTTTGAGCAATTAAATCTGCTAAACTTTGGTCGGAACCTGTCATTACCATCGGGTAATAAGCACCTTTTGCCTCTTTGCCTTTTTGTGCGGCCCAGTAGCGGGAATAAGACAAACTTTGAGGGACGCCATCTTTGATGATTTCCAAATAGTTATTGCTCAATCCGTCGCCGAAAAAAGTATTCGATCGCAACAAAGGATGAGCCGGATCGCGCTGCACTTGCACTAACGGGCTAAAAAGTTGTTCCCCCGCGCGGTTTCCCGCTGGTTTTCCCTCTGCATCCGCGATCGACATAAACGATCGCCCCTCATCCGCCGCTCTCGCATCCAGCCCCCAAATCACCCACGGTAGCAAGCCCGCAAAAGCAGCGCCGTCAAGGATTACCGGATAAACGCCGGGAGTGACTTCGCGGGGGTTGCGGGATGCGATCGCCCGATCGAGCACTTGTTCTGCTAATTGGGCGATGGGCAATTCGTTGATACTCCAAGCAGTGCTCCTCGCCCAACTAGAACCGTCTTCAACGCGAGCAGTAAAGCTGAAATCCGCATCTGTAGACTGGTTGCAGGCGTGGAGTCCGGTTGACGAGGCGATCGCGTACAGCGACGCCTCAGCGCTCAAAGTACCCGAACCGTGAGCCCCCCCCTGTGCGGCAATGGCGCAAGCTTGCTGCACCATTTTGGCCCGCGCTAGAGGCGATACAGTTGCCGTTGCTGTGTCAAAGGCGGGCGATCGCAAATCGTAGGTTTGAGGCGGCAGCAGGGGCATCCATTCGGGGTCTGCCGGCGCAATTCGGGCCAATTCTTCCGATCGCTTGACTGCGGAGGCGATCGCATCTTCATCAAATTCTGTAACAGCAGCAGAGGCGCTTTTGTTACCAAAATAGCTAGTAATGCTCAGGCTAAATACAGTTTTGCTGATATTTTGGCTGATTTGATTTTCCGAGAATCTCGAAAGAGATTCTTCGCCAGTAGAGACACTGACAAATACTTCCTCTGCTTTGGATAGTTTGACTGCTTTTTCTACTACAGATAAGGCTTGGTCTTCACTTAAACTTGTGGGCGATGTTGTTACAATCATGAGGGTAATTGGTAATTGGTAATTGCTAATTGCTAATTTGGCATTTGGCATTGAGAATTGCGAATTGGACATTGAGACTTGGCAATTGTTAGCAATTAACTAATAACCACTAACCACTAACCAATAACCACTAACTAATAACGAATAACCGATGCCCCATGCCCCATGCCCTATTACCCAATTTGAATATCCCTCACTCGCACCGGCACACAAGCGTGAGTCATTTGAGCAACCTGCATCGGCTCGCCCTTTCCGCATATATTAGTACCGCACTGAACCAGCTCCGAAGCCGGCCCGATCGCATCTATTTGATTCCAGAAATCAGTAGTCATCGCCTGATAAGTTACATCCTTCAACATACCGACAACTTTACCTTTTTCCACCTTCCAAAAAGCATCGCCGCCGAATTGAAAATTGCGCCGCTGCTGGTCGATGGAATAACTACCCATACCGTCGATTAAAATCCCGTCTTCCGTATCCGCAATCATCTCGGCCAAAGTAGCAGTATGGCTGCCGCCATCCGGGCCCGGCTCCAATCCCAAATTGGGAATTCTCACCATCGGCACGCTCGACCAACTGTCAGCGTAAGCAGAACCGTTGCTGCTACCGCGTCCGAGGCGATAAGCCGTCTCTCTGTCAGTGAGATAATCAACTAAAATTCCATCCTTGACAACGTACCACTCTTGTGATTTTACGCCCTCATCATCGTAACCCATTGTACCGCGACCACCTGGTTGAGTGCGATCGCACTTAAAATTCACCCAAGGTGCAGCGTATTGCAGTTTATTTAAATTATCAGTAGTAGCAAAGCTCGTGCCAGCAAAATTAGATTCGTAGCCGTAAACCCGGTCTAATTCTGTTGGATGCCCTACAGATTCGTGGATTGTCAAATACAAATTTGTTGGCATAAGAATCAGGGATTTGCAAATACCAGCAGGGATTTTGGGAGCGCGAACTTTCTCAATAGCTTCGGCGGCAACTCTTTCGACTTGACTCAACAAATCATCGGGATTAATATGTTCGTAACCGATATTAAGTGGAGGGCGTTCGTAACTGCGACTTTGGGCATCGCCGCCCGCAATTGCCGTACAGTCAAAACCCGGATAGCTGCGGTAGATTGTTTGTTCGATTAGCGAGCCTTCTGTGGAAGCAAAAACCTTGTCTTCGCGGCTGGACTGCAAAAAAGAAGAAGCTTTTTTGATGCCTTGTGCGCCGTGTGCTAGCAGCTTCTCGTTAATAGTTAGCAGTAGTTCAGCTTTGTCAGCAACGGGTACAGAAAAAGGGTCAATGGCGATCGGAGTAATGTAGGTATCGACATATTTTTCGACAGGCACTAACCACACCGGTTCCTTTTGAGTCAAGCGGCTGCCTTTAGCGATTTCTACAGCCAAAGCGACTATTCTTGCAACCTCTGCGGGTGTTTTGCTGTGACTGGCGGCAAACCCCCAAGCGCCGTCTAAAAGCACTCGCACGCCAAAACCGGAACTTACATTATCTGACAGTTGACTTAAAGATCGATCGCGCGCGTAAAGATTCTGCCTTCGGTAACTGCAAAAACGTACATCACCGTACTCGCAACCTGTTTTCCGAATCAAATCTACAGCCAAATTTGCTAACTCGTTAGCAGAGATTTTTGCAGTTAATTGCACCATAGTTATTCGTCATTCGTCGTTAGTTGTTAATTATTATAACATATTTGAATAAACCGCGAAGACGCGAAGGACGCTAAGGAAGGAAAGAGAGAGGTCTTTCTCATATCGTTTACGGTTGTTTCGGAATGATTAAACCGCAGAGGGCGCAGAGGGCGCAGAGGAAGAAAAGAGAGAGATTAATAATTCCGATGCCAACGAATTTGATGTCATTTCTAAGTAGATTCTTTACCTGAAAATATCTTCTTTTTTCTCTTCTTTCGCGTCCTTCGCGTCTTCGCGGTTCGTTAAATCCTACTCCATCTCCTGCAAAACCCCTGTCAAAATTTCCACAAGGCGATCGATATCTTCCTTCTCAATAATCAGCGGTGGCGACAAAGCAATAATATCACCCGTAGTCCGAATCAGCAACCCTTTTTCATAGCACTGCAAGAAACAATCAAACGCCCGTTTTCCCGGCTTCCCAGCAATAGATTCCAACTCAATACCTGCCACCAGTCCCAGATTCCGAACATCAATTACGTGCCGCACTCCCTTCAAAGAATGCACCGCATCTTCCCAGTAACCAGCCATCTTATCGGCTCGTTCAAATAACCTTTCTTCCTCATAAATATCCAGCGTCGCCAAAGCAGCCGCACAAGCCAGAGGATGACCCGAATAAGTATAACCGTGAAAAAGCTCGATCGCATTTTCAGGAGCATTCATAAAAGCATCATAAATGCCTTCTTTCACAAACACCGCCCCCATCGGCACCGTACCGTTAGTTATCCCTTTCGCCGCCGTCACAATATCGGGAACTACCCCAAAATATTCCGTTGCAAAACTAGAACCGAGTCGTCCGAATCCGGTAATTACCTCATCAAAAATCAGCAGAATTCCGTATTTGTCGCAAATCGCCCGCAGTCGCTCCAAATAACCTTTCGGCGGAATCAAAACCCCTGTAGAACCAGCCACTGGTTCCACAATTACTGCTGCAATATTCGACGCATCGTGCAAAGCGACAATCCGCTCCAATTCATCCGCCAAATGCGCTCCCCATTCCGGTTGTTTGCGGCTGAAAGCATTGTGTTCGAGATTGTGAGTGTGAGGCAAATGATCGACTCCCGTGAGCAAACTGCCAAAAAACTTGCGGTTTGTACCGATACCCCCGACAGAAATTCCCCCAAAACCAACGCCGTGATAGCCGCGTTCCCTCCCGATCAATCTTTGGCGAGTTCCTTCACCTTTCACCCGGTGATAGGCGATCGCAATTTTTAAAGCAGTTTCTACAGATTCCGAACCCGAATTAGTAAAGAAAACGCGATCGAAATTGCCCGGAATCATCTTTACCAAACGTTCCGCCAATTCAAAAGCCCCCGGATGTCCCATCTGAAAAGCCGGAGAGTAATCCAAACGCAAAACCTGCTGTTTAACTGCTTCGGCAATTGTCTCGCGGGCGTGTCCGGCATTCACGCACCACAGCCCCGCAGTACCATCTAAAATTGAGCGGTTATCATCAGTTGTAAAGTGCATATCTTTGGCCGAAACCAATATTCGCGGATTCGCTTTAAACTGTCGGTTGGCAGTGAAGGGCATCCAGTAAGCGTCCATATTTGTCATATTTTTTTATATTTTTATATTGATGATTCTGCCTTCAAACTATAACTTGCTACCGATTGGATAGCGCCAGAAACTTATTATAATTTTACAAAGATCTCTTTTAAACGAACCGCGAAGACGCAAAGAGCGCGAAGAAAGAGAAGAAAGAGCTTTTTCTTATTTGCAAGTAGAGTCTTTGCCTGAAGACATCTACCTATAGCAATCCTAAATCATTTGTAAATTTCTTACTCCCTCCCCTTAGTAAGGGGAGGGTTGGGGTGGGGTAAAAATTTACGACTCATTTAAAATTGCTATATCTTCTTCTTTCTCTTCCTTTGCTCCTTCGCGGTTCATTAAATAGATATTCTTTAATTAACGATCGCCTCCACAGACTCATGCTGCAACAAACCGGTCAGCATTTTCACAGGCCTCTCGTCGTAGGGCCACGCGAAAGCATGGCGAAAAGCGGCCTCTTGACACGCTTGCAACTGCCGAAAATCAATGATATCCAAAGTTAACAAATTCTCGTACTCAAAAGGCAGCCGCACGTTGTGCAATCCCGCGTTGTCAGTACAAATGGCAATATCGACACCAGCTTCAAAACATCGATCGAACACAACCTTCAAATCGCGCATATCCTGCAAGGTCCCCGTTTTGAGATAGGTAGTCGGGCAAACTTCCAAGCATTGACCCCTGCGCGCGACTTCTGGCAGCAATTCGGGATATTTTAACGGAATTTGAATCCCGTGACCTATACGCATCAGATAAGGCAGAAGTTCGGGATAACAGCCTGAGGTAGTTTCGTACAGGTGGCCGGTAGTTTTGATGCCGATCGACCTCGCGTACTGGTACAATCCGACAAACTCCTCCAAACGCTCGCCAATACAATCATCGCCGCCAGCTATATCGATCGCGCAAACATATTCTCCCATCCCGGCCGCCAAATCTACGATCGCCCGATTCACCTCATAGGGTAAACGCGAGTGCATACACAAAATTTGGCTAGTAACAATCGGAAAATCGCTAATTTGACTTGCCTTGCCCACAACCTGTACAATTTCTGCCATCAAATCAATGCGTTCTGACTGTTCCAAATGTTCTGGAGTCCGCAAATAAGGCGTATAGCGCAACTCCAAATAAGCCAGATTTTCAAACACGTAAGCGCCCCGCATCAACCGATAGATGAAATAAGGCAAAGTCTCAACAGTTTGAACGCTTTCTACCAGCGTGTGCAGTTCCAAATACTCATTGAGAGTATTGCGCGGACGAGTGTAAAACTCCTCAAACTCCGAGTATTTCGGAAATCGATTAACCATCTCAGCATTGTGGCGATCGAAATACCGCCACAGCACCCTAGGAACGACAGAACCACCCAGATGGCGGTGCAACTCAGCGTGTAAAGTCATGCGATTTTAGATTTTATATTTTAGATTGAAAGAATTGAAGGATTGAAGAATTGAAGGATTGAAGAATTTGTAATTTAGTCCTATACGCATCAGTGGTCAGAAACCGGGTTTTCCCACATACCAGCCAACAACCTCCAGCAGGTAAACTGTTCCACATTTAAGCTGCACATTGGATTTCCATAAAAACTCATCAAATCCTCTCTCATTCTCCCCTCTCCCATTCTCCCCCTGGCTCTCCCTTCCCAAGTCCCCTGATAGTGCTGGAAGTGGGCTGATGAGAGGAATACAGCCTCAAGTCTTTCAATTGTAACAAAAATTTATTTGACATCCGGGACACGTTAGTACATAATCAGAGTTTGTGTCAACCTGAACTGAACGCGAGAAACCCTTGGCTAACGTAGTTGTGATCGGCGCCCAGTGGGGCGATGAAGGAAAAGGCAAAATTACCGATTTGCTCAGCAAATCCGCAGATATCGTTGTCCGCTACCAAGGGGGCGTCAACGCCGGTCACACCGTGGTAGTAAACGGTCAGACTTTCAAGCTGCACTTAATTCCGTCCGGGATTCTCTACCCTGATAAAGAGTGTATCATCGGCTGCGGTACGGTCATCGACCCTAAAGTTTTAATTGCAGAGTTAGATCAGCTAGAGGCACTGAATATTTCAACGGCCTCCCTGATGATTTCGGAGACGGCTCACGTAACGATGCCCTATCATCGATTAATTGATGTAGCATCGGAAACGCAGCGTGGAAATTATAAAATCGGGACGACGGGACGCGGCATTGGCCCTACTTACGCCGACAAGTCGGAACGCACTGGCATTCGGATGCTAGATTTAATGGACTTGGAAGGGTTGCAAGAACAATTGGAATGGACGATTAATTGTAAAAATGTCCTTCTCGAAAAACTCTACAATTTGCCGCCTCTAAATCCGCAAGACGTAATTGATGAATATCGAGTTTATGCCGAACGTTTGCGGCCGCACGTAGTAGATAGTTCCCTGAAGATTTATGAGGGAATTCACAAGCGGAAAAATATTCTGTTTGAAGGCGCTCAAGGCACTTTATTAGACTTAGATCACGGTACTTATCCTTACGTTACTTCGAGCAATCCCATCGCTGGTGGGGCTTGTGTGGGAACCGGAGTCGGCCCAACAGCGATCGATCGCGTAATTGGCGTAGCAAAAGCTTATACAACCCGCGTCGGAGAAGGCCCCTTCCCTACCGAAATGGTAGATGGAATAGGAGCAGTTTTGGGCGAGAGAGGTGCAGAATTCGGCACGACAACGGGCAGGAAACGCCGCTGCGGTTGGTTCGACGCAGTAATCGGCCGCTACGCAGTCCGCATCAACGGCCTTGACTGTCTGGCAATTACCAAACTCGATGTTTTGGATGAATTAGAAGAAATAAAAGTTTGCGTTGCTTACGAAATTGACGGCGAAAAATGTGTTGATTTCCCGAAAAGTTCCCGGATATTTGCTCGGTGCAAACCTATTTACGAAACCCTTCCCGGTTGGAAACAGTCTACGGAAGAGTGCCGGAATTTGGAAGATTTACCGCCGCAAGCATTGGATTATCTAAAGTTTTTGGCAGACTTGATGGAAGTTCCGATCGCGATCGTTTCTCTCGGCGCGAGCCGCGACCAAACTATTATTGTAGAAGACCCGATTCACGGCCCGAAACGCGCTTTGCTTTCTGCTGACGGCCATCCCGCCAAACCATTTTAGGTTTGAGATTTTAGATTGGGAAAAATTGATGAGGAGATTGGGAGAGTTGAAAAGGCAGAGATTCGGAGAATAGCCAAATTCCCAATTCCCAATTATTATCAAATATTCAGCGAATTTAATTAACTTCGATCGCTGTAGCATAAATTTGATAAAATGTGAAAACAATCAGCAGAACGTAATAAAATGGAACTCGCAGTAGAATGTCAAAAGCGGGCAGAAGGCACCAAACCTAATGCCCTCCGCCGCTCTGGATTGATTCCCGCCGTCCTCTACGGGCACAAAGGATCTGAATCCATTTCCCTTACCATAAAAGCCAAAACAGTTGAACACCTGCTCAAAAAGCACGCAGTCAACAATACCCTAATTGACCTCAGCATTCCCGACCTCTCTTGGAGCGGAAAAACCTTGCTGCGTGAAGTTCAAGTTCATCCTTGGAAGGGCTATCCTTACCACCTGAGCTTTTTCTCCGTGGCAACTCAAGACAGTCTGGAAGTTGAAGTTTCGCTGAATTTTGTCGGCGAAGCTGTCGGCGTCAAGTTAGAAGGCGGCATCTTGGATACCGTGCTGACGCAACTGGCAGTTAAGTGCAAACCTGACAGCATTCCTGAAGCAATTGAAGTAGATATTTCTAATTTAAAGGTTGGGGATGCGCTGCACATTCACGAATTAGTTTTGCCTGCGGGAGTGGTAGCTCTCGGCGAACCCGATCAGGTGGTGGTTACCGTGCTGGGAATTCAAGCAGGTTCTGAAGCCGAAGACGCAGAAGAAGACGCAGCCGCAGCAGCTTAATTAGTAATTGCTAATAGTTGTTAACTAATGGTTGAAAAAAAGGGCGATCGCTTTCTCCCAAAAGGGCGATCGTTTTTTGCTAGAAAGGATATTCTCGTTTGGGTTTGCTCGTACATTTTGCGCCGCTTGTAATATTTTTTTAGAGCGGTTCCCTGGCCAAGCCCACAAGAAAGCATCCCATAAGCAAGAACCTGCCGTGTTTACTTTTATTTACAAAAGGGGCGATCGACGACCAGAAGCTACAAGAGTCGGAACTGGCGCGCAAATCAGCCAGAAACTGTGCTGATTCTTAGATATTTAGCCGTAAAATCAAAAAAATAGCCGAGAATCCCGGTTGGTCGCCAGCACGGGGAATCAAAAAACTTAAGAATTAGGGGAACAAGCCCGCTACTGTTAATGTCAAACGCAAGTATAATTGTGAAACGTTTTGACTACCATATTTAATTCCTGCCTCTGGAGCCGCCGCCCATATGCCATCAACAGTGAATACAGAATCAACAGCGGTTCAATTTAACCAACAGGGAGAAACATACTTATCCCAAGGAAAAATAGAAGAAGCGATCGCATCCTGCGAGCAAGCTTTGAAGATTCACCCCAATTTTGCACCAGCTTACAAGACTTTGGGCAACGCGCTGCAAGCTCAAGGCAGGATGGAAGAGGCGCGACACTGGTACGCTAAAGCGATTGAAATAGAACCGAATTTTGCGGAAGTATACGCGAATTTAGGTAGTCTTGGCGCGCAGCAGCAAAAATGGCAGGAGGCGATCGGATTTTATCAAAAGGCGATCGCGATTAAGCCGAATTTCGCGGGAGTGTACCGGAATTTAGCAAAAGTATTCGGACAAATTAGCAGACCGGAAGAAGCCCAGCAGTGCTGGTATCAAGCATTTAGTTTGGAACCGGAAAAAGTAGCGCCTGGGGAACATTTGAATATGGGCGACGCTTTTTTTCGGCAGGAAAAATTCCCCGAAGCGATCGCTTGTTACGATCGCGCCATAAAATTAAATCCTAATGTGGCGACTGCTTACCAAAATTTGGGCGAAGCGCTAAAAAAACAAGGCAAGTTAGAGGAAGCGACAGCATATTATCGCAAAGCTATTGAACTGAACGCAGCTAATGCGAGAAACGGCAGCGAGGGACAGCAAACTTTGGCGGGTGCAACTGCGAAAAACGGTGCAGTTAAGCAGCAACCCGCAGCAACCCCAGTGCAGCAGGCAGTGAAGCCGCCAGTGCAGCCGCCAGTTAAGTCGCCAGTGCAGCAGGCAGTTAATTCTACAATTAATATAGAAGATCCAGAAGCATACAAAATACTGGCAGAAGGCTATTTTGCTCAGGGCAAATTGGAACAGGCGATCGCAGCTTGTAAGAAGGCACTGCAAATTAAGCCGGAAGCGCCGCTTTACAAAATGCTGGGCAACGCCCTGCAAGCTGGCGGGAAAATTGATGAAGCTAAAAGTTGCTATGTCAAAGCAATAGAAATTAACCCTAATTTTGCCGAAGCTTACGCTAATTACGGCAGCATTTGCGCGCAGCAGGAACAGTGGCAGCAAGCGGTTTCGGCTTACGAAAAGGCGATCGCCCTGAAACCAGATTTTGCCGGTGCTTTTCGCAATTTTGCCAAACTGTTGACGCAGTTAGGCAAGTCGGAGGAGGCGGCTGAGGCTTGGTATCGAGCATTTGCGATCGACCCCAAGTCGGGCACCGCTGAGGAACACGAGAATTTAGCCAAAACTTTGATCGATCAAGGTAAGGTAGATAAGGGAATTGAGTGTTACCGGCGCGCGGTTGAGTTGAACCCAAATGCTGGCGCAGCTTATCACGAATTGGGGGAAATTCTTAAGGGTCAAGAACAGTGGGAAGCGGCGGTAGAAGCTTACACTAATGCCATTAGAAACAATCCTAATCTTTCTTGGTCGCACAACAATTTAGCTGAATCGCTGGTTAAGTTGGAACGGTGGGAGGAAGCTGTAAATGCCTACCGCAAGGCGATCGAATTAAACCCTGATTTTAGCTGGTCTCACAACAATTTAGCAGATGTGTTGCTGAAGCTGGAACGGTGGGAAGAAGCTGTAGAGTCTTACCGGAAAGCAACAGAATTAAATCCAGATTTCAGTTGGTCGCACAACTATTTAGCAGACGCGCTGATTAAACTGGGAAGGTGGGATGAGGCAATTTCGGCTTACCAAAGGTCGATCGAACTCAATCCCGATCATTTTTGGGCGCACAACAATTTAGCAGAAGCGCTAGTGAATTTGGAACGTTGGGATGAGGCAGTTGTTGCCTACCGGCGTGCTAACGAAGTTAATCCGAATTTCTTCTGGTCGCAGAGTAAGTTGGGCGACGCGCTGCTAGAAATGGAAAGGTGGGAGGAAGCGATCGATGTTTACCGACGCGCGGCCGAGTTAAATCCTGATTTTCCGTGGACTTATTACAACATGGCAACGGCTTTTGAGAAGCTGGAACAGTGGGATGAGTCGATCGCCGCTTACCGCCGCGCTGCGGAAATTCAGGCGGATTTGCCGTGGCTTTCGCAAAAGTTGGCTGATGCTTTGAGGATGCGATCGCAGTGGGATTTGAAAGAGGCGATGCGTTTGTACCGGCGGGCGATTCAGGAGAATCCTGATGACGTGCAGTTGTATCACAAGGCGCTGGAGATTGCGCCGAATGATGCTGACCTTTATGTTGAGTTGGCGGATGCTTTGGTGCGGCACAGTTGGCCGGATGGGGCGATCGTCTTTTATCAGATGGCGTTGCAGATTCGGCCTGATGACAAGGCTATTTCTGAGCGGTTAGAAGAGGTGTTAAAAAAAAAGGGTGTAAGTAGGGGGGCGAAAAAGAGCGATCGCACTGTTCCCGGACATTCTGGAAGTGCGATCGAACACACCCCTGGGGTAGCTACCGAGTACCACGAATTAGGGGCGTCTCTGCAAGAAGAAGGTAAATTTGCCGAGGCTGTGGCCGCCTACCGCAAAGCTATTGCAATTAATCCCAATTACTTTGGAACTCACCACAATTTAGGCGATGTCCTGAAATGGATCGGTAAAGTTGATGAGTCTATTAAAAGCTATCAGAAAGCGGCAGAACTGAATCCAAATTTTGTTTGGTCGCACCACAACTTAGCGGATGTATATCAACAAGAAGGTCGCCTTGATGAAGCTGTTGCTGCTTATCGGAAAGCGATCGAGGTGGCTCCTGACTTTGGCTGGTCGTACCACAATTTAGCAAAAACTTTAGCTAAACAAGACAAGCTTTCGGAAGCTCTGGAAGCTTATCAGACCGCGAGCAAACTCGATCCGAAACTTTTTGGTTTGGATTATCAAAACTTGCGAGATTCGCTATTCCTCGGTCAAGACCCAGCTTACACGAAGTGGCGCGCTAAGAACAGCCCCAGAGAAGCTGACTTGCGGAAGATGGCGGAAACATTAGAAATCTTTAACTACAAGCCGCTGATTAGTATTGTCATGCCTGCTTACAATACGCCAGAAAATTATTTGCAGGAGGCAATAGAATCAGTTCTAAATCAGATATATCCTTATTGGGAATTGTGCATTGCGGATGACGCATCAACAGCGCCTCATGTCAAGCAAATTTTGCAAGAATATGCAGCCAAAGATAGCCGGATCAAAGTAGCTTACAGAGCCAAAAACGGTCACATTTCTCACTGTTCTAATTCTGCTTTGGAGTTGGCGACGGGTGAATTTGTATCTTTATTAGACCACGACGATACACTGACACCAGAGGCTTTGTATGAAGTGGTGCTGTTGCTGAACCGCCACCCGGAAGCGGATATGATTTATTCAGATGAAGATAAGATTTATCAGGATCGGGAACTGATAAATCCTTTCTTCAAGCCAGAATGGAGTCCGGATTCATTTTTATCTCGGATGTACACTTGCCATTTGGGAACTTACAGGCGATCGCTAATCAATGAAATCGGCGGTTTTAGACCGGGCTTTGAAGGAGCTCAAGATTACGATATGGTTTTGAGGTTTACAGAAAAAACTGACAAAATCTTTCACATCCCTAAAATTCTTTACCACTGGAGAATGCACGCAGGTTCGGCGGCTGGCGGTGTAGAGGCTAAACCCTATGCCTATGATGCAGGGCAAAAAGCTTTGCAAGAGGCGATCGAACGCCGGGGCGAACCCGGTAAAATTGAAGGCGTTCCCGACTTTTTGGGACACTTTATTGCACGCTACAAAATAGCGGATTACAAGCGGGTCAGCATCATTATTCCGACGCGGGATTTAGGCGATGTGTTGGACAATTGCTTGGAGTCTATCTTTACTAAGAGCGTGTACCCCAACTACGAAGTTATCGTGCTCGATAACGGCAGTCAAGAGAAACAAACGGCGGAAATTCTGGCTAAATGGACGGCTAAGGAATCAGCGAGGTTTAAAAGTTACCGACTCGACATTCCCTTCAATTTCTCGAAGATTAACAACTACGCTGCTAGCAAAGCGGAGGGAGATTACTTGCTGTTCTTGAATAACGATACAGAGGTAATTACTCCCGATTGGATTGACGGGATGGTTGAACAAGCTCAGAGAAGTTCGATCGGGGCTGTGGGCAATTTGTTGATATACTCAGATAACAAAATCCAGCACGCGGGAGTGGTGATGGGACTCGGCGGCGGAGTTGCCGGTCACAGTTATTACCATATGCCTCGCTCCATACCAGGGTATTTCGGGAATGTGGTAGGCATGAACAATGTTTCAGCGGTAACGGCTGCGTGTTTAATGTGTCGCCGCGAAGTATTTGAAAGTGTAGGGGGGTTTGACGAAGAACTAACAGTGGCTTACAATGATGTGGATTTGTGTTTGAAAATGCTAGAGAAAGGGTACCGCAATATTTACCTGCCTCATGTAGTTCTCTACCACCACGAATCTAAAAGCAGGGGTTACGAAGACTCGCCTGAAAAGAAAGAGCGGCTGAGGAAGGAATCGAAGCTGATTGAAAGCCGGTGGCAAAAATATATTGACAATGACCCTTACTACAGCCCTCATTTAACCAGAGCTTGTCAAGACAGCGGTATCAGATTGGAGGACGAGAATTGGCGGCCGACGAATTAAGAACATCTCCATGAGTTTAGGGTGTCCACTTAAGTCTAAAGCCTTCTGTATTTCTGGTTTGTACCCAAGTCTCGATCCCCCTAAATCCCCCTTAAGAAGGGGGACTTTGAAGGCTCTTTCCGCTTGTTAAGAATCGCTAGGGGGAATCGAGAGGATTGTGACTCAGACTCAAGAAGAGGGACGTTGAACGCTCTTCCCCCTTGCTAAAGGGGGCTAGGGGGGATCGAGAGGATTGTGACTCAGACAGAAAACCGATACAATTCACCGGACGGCACCAATGTCAAAAACCTGTAGGGGCGGGTTCACCGATAGCTTCAAGGAATACCCAAAGACTAAAAAACCCGCCCCCACCCCGCGCGAGAATCCTGAAGATTCACTTGGGTGCAAGTTCTCAGATACAAGCTAGTTATAAACCCTTTCTCAACCAAGCTAAAAAAAGGAAATATACGGTACAAAACTATGAATAACTCATTACAAGTGCATGAAGAGACAGCTTCTAATTATTTTCATAGAGGCAACCTCCTAAAACAGTCGGATAAATTAGAGGAAGCCGCGGCTGCCTACCAGCGATGTACTGAACTTAACCCGGATTTTTCCTGGTATCACCATAATTTGGGTGAAGTTTTGGGGAAGTTGGGGCAGCGGGATGGGGCGGAGAAAAGTTACCGCAGGGCCTGCGAACTTAACCCGAATTCGGCTTGGTCTTGGCACAATTTAGGAGAAATTTTGGAACAGCAGGGCAATCTAGATGAAGCCGTTGCTGCGTACCGCAAAGCTGTGGAAATATATCCTGATTTCTACGAGTTTCACAACAGTTTGGGTAAGGGTTTGTGTTTGCAAGGTCAACTGGATGAATCTGTAAGTTGTTTGCGAAAAGCGATCGAGCTTGACTCGGAATCGGCTTTGCCTTACCAAAATTTGTGGGAGGCTTTGGCAAGATTGGGACGGATTGATGAAGGGATGGATTGTTTGCGAAGGGCGATCGAGCTAAATCCGGCCGAGGGAGATTTGTACCTGAAGTTGGCAGAGGCTTTGCAGGGTAAGAATGAATTAGCAGAAGCGGTGGGTTATTACCGAAAGGCGATTCAGTTAAAACCTGATTTTCATTGGCTTTACTATAAATTGGGCACGGCTTTATCGGCACAGGGTCAATGGGAAGAGGCGATCGTGGCTTACTCGAAAGCGGCTGAGTTGGAACCGGGTTCGGCGATCGTTCACCACTATTTGGGGCATACTTTGTCGCTCGTGCAGCGCTGGGATGAGGCGATCGTATCTTATCGGAAAACGATCGCTCTAGAGCCCGACGTTGCTACCGTCTACTTTCATTTAGGCGATGCTTTGGCTACAAGACAAAGGTGGCACGAAGCTGTAGCTGAATACCGCAAGGCTGTCGAGATTGAACCAAACACCCTTGAATCTCAAGACCATTTAGGATTTGCTCTAGCTCAACTTCAGCAGTGGGATGAAGCGATCGCTGCTTACCGTAAAGCCCTTAAAATCGCTCCTAACTCAGAAGTAGTTTATCACCATTTAGCAGATGCTTTGGCAGGGCGTTCTAGAGTGCAACTATTGCAAAAAGAAGCTAAATCAGATTTAGATGAAGCAGTTAGTTGTTACCGCAAAGCGATTGAATTCAATCCAAACAATTTAGAGCTTTGCAAAAAAATGCTCGAAATTAAGCCAGATGACCGAGACCTGTATTTGCCATTAGGCGATGCTTTTGCAAGACAAAAGGCTTGGGAAGAAGCAATTGCTTCATACAATCACGCTGTTAATCTTAACCCAGAGAATGCTGAAGCTTGCCATAAATTAGGGGAGGCACTTCAAACACAAGGTCAACTCGATGAGGCAGTTGCAGCATACATGAAAGCAATAAAACTCAACCCTAATTTCTTCGGTACTTATCATAATTTAGCAGATATCCTTAGACCGCAAGGTCAGTTTGATGAAGCTGTTTTATCGTACCAAAAGTCAATAGAACTCAACCCCAACTTTGTTTGGTCTTACCACAACTTAGCCGAACTGTTTGACAAACAAGGCAAACTTGATGAAGCAGCAGCTTGGTATCGCCAAGCTATTGCAGTTGACCCAAATTTTGCCTGGTCTCACTACAATTTAGGGAGAACCTTAGCCAAACAAAATAAAGTTTCAGAATCAGTTGAATCTTACCAGAGGGCAATTGAACTTGAACCTAAATTGTTTTTTCAAGATTACCAAAGCTTGCGAGATATACTTCCAGACAATCAAGATACGTATAGCAGGTGGCGAGCTAAGAACTGTCCAAGAGAAGCAGATTTGCGGAAGATGGCCGAAATCGTAGAAATATTCAGCTACAAGCCCCTGATTAGTGTTGTCATGCCAGTGTTTAACACACCAGGGAACTTTCTAAGGGAAGCAATTGAGTCAGTTTTGAATCAGATATATCCTTACTGGGAATTGTGCATTGCTGACGACGCATCAACAACTCCTCATGTTCAGCACATATTGTCAGAATATACAGCTAAAGATAATCGGATAAAAGTAGTTTTTAGAACTAACAATGGTCACATTTCTCACTGTTCTAACTCAGCGTTGGACTTGGCAACAGGGGAATTTATCTCTCTTCTAGATCATGACGACGTGCTGGCATCAGATGCTTTGTATGAAGTGGCACAGCTGCTAAACCGACACCGTGATGCCGATATGATATATTCCGATGAAGATAAGCTAAATGCTTCTAATCAACTGATAGACCCATACTTTAAGCCTGAATGGTGTCCTGAATCATTTCTCTCCCGGATGTACACCTGTCATTTGGGAACTTACAGGCGAGCTTTGGTAGATGAAATCGGAGGCTTCAGGGCCGGATATGAAGGCAGTCAGGACTATGATTTAGTGTTAAGACTAACCGAAAAAACTGATAAAATCTTTCACATCCCCAAAATTCTCTACCATTGGCGAATTCATTCTAACTCAGTTACAGGCGGAGCGGAGGCAAAACCTTATGCCTATGAAGCTGCGAAAAAAGCTATTGTAGAAGCCATTTCCAGAAGAGGAGAGCAGGGAAAGGTTATAGATGTTCCTGGATTATGGGGACACTATATTGTGCGCTACAAAATTAGTGAGTACAATCTAGTCAGTATCATTATTCCCACACGCGAGTTAGGTGAGACACTGGACAAATGCCTACAATCTATTTTTACCAAAAGTGTCTACCCCAATTACGAAGTCATTGTTATCGATAACGGTAGCACAGAAGAAAAGACGGCTCAAGTGATAGCTAAATGGACAGCTAAAGAAGCAGATAGATTTAGATGTTATCGGCTTGACATTCCTTTCAATTTTTCCCGAATTAACAACTATGGTGTTAAGCAAGCGCAGGGAGATTACTTACTGTTTTTGAATAATGATACAGAGGTAATTGCTCCCGATTGGATTGACGGTATGGTGGAGCAAGCTCAAAAACCTGCAATTGGCTCTGTGGGTTCTCTCTTGTTGTATCCAGATAATACGATCCAACACGCAGGAATTGTGATGGGACTTGGGGGACTTGCCGCTCACAGCCATTACGGTTTTCCTGCTACAACACCGGGATATTTCGGTCAAGTTCAATGTCTGAGTAATGTTTCAGCGGTGACAGGTGCGTGTTTGATGTGCCGACGGGAAGTATTTGAGGCGATTGGGGGTTTTGATGAAGAGTTAGTAGTGGCTTACAATGATGTCGATCTATGTTTGAAAATGGTAGCCAAAGGCTATCGAAATGTTTACCTGCCTCATGTGATTCTTTACCACCACGAATCTAAAACTAGGGGTTACGAAGACACACCTGAAAAGCAGGAACGGCTGCGCCGAGAAGCTAATGTAATCAAAGGTCGATGGCAAAAATTCATTAATAACGATCCCTGTTACAGCCCTAATCTAACTAGGGACAAAGCTGACTATAGCATTAGAATATAACCTTAATCTGTTGGTTGAGTCAACGAACGCGACCCAACCTAATGCTTACCTATCAAAATTTACTCATTAACTGTATTTTTTATCCCCGATTTTGAAGACCCTGCACTACTTAACTCTGCCTCAATATTTTGTAGCCAAACTTTTGAGCGCTCTAAGTCTTCCTGAACTTGCCGTAGGAACGGCAGCTTTTTCCGATATTGCACTTCTCCTATCTGTACTCGTCTTCCATCTGAGAAGACAACTTCGAGAACTAATGCCCCTGCTTGTAATAGTTTGCTAACTTCCACTTCTACTAAAAAACCGCTGTTTTTGGCGTAGGATATATCGGGAGAAACTTCAAATACATCGGGGCGTGACTGATCTACAGCAATTTTTTCGATTGTTTCACCGCTGCTGATTAATTCGACTGCGAGCGCTCGATATTTTTTCCCCAATACCCAACCTTTAAACAAAATTTTCTGGCTATCCATTTTATCACCTTGGTTAGGCATATCTATGTTGCACCCCCGCAAAAATTCGGAATTTTCGGCGGATGATTGGGTAACCTCTAGGATTTCAATTAATGTGCCTTCAGTCATTTGTCTTAAGTTTCTAGCTGAACAAGGAATTGGTGTTGCTGATTTACGGTATGAAAGGCTAAAGAGGCAAATCATACAAATCATTATTCACAAAGCTTCTGGATTTTCAACTGATTTTTTTTCATACCGTGATTAAGCAACGCCAGGAATTAATATCTCAGTTTACCTAAAACTTAAGCCCAATGCTACTGAAAATCCAATCTTCCAAATAAGTGATACTTAACTGATGTTCTAATCAGTGGAAAGGAGAGCTTTAACTGTGGTTAAACGACGCATTAATTGGTTCCACTCTGCTGAGTTAGTTAGGGCGTCAGTATCAAGTGGGCAACCATTCTCTGAAGAGAACTTGCTAAAACTCTCTAGCCAGTTTATTACTGTTTCTGTGCGCGAAAAAGGTGTGGATTTTAAAGATTGCTGCAAGCCATCACGCATCCCAAGCATATCATTTTGGCGGTAAGCATACCAAGCATCCCAGACTAGCTGGCTGTAATGTGTCTGGCTTTGTTCTCCTGCAATTCTAGCTGTAGCTTGCTGAAACTGCAATCTTTCTAATTCTCCCTGCACCTGGTGAAGTTGAGAGCGGGACTGCTCAAGTTCTCTCTGCGTCTCTAAAAATTCAGACTCCTTGCTTTCTAATTGTGTTTCTGTCTTATGGAGTCTCGACTGGAACTGTTGCAATTCCTGTTGAGTTTGATGCCGTTGAGAGTGCAACTGTTCCACTAGAGCCTGAGTTTGATGCAGTTGATTCTGGGAATCCTCCAACGCCGTCTCAGTTTGATGCAGTTGATTCTGGGAATCCTCCAACGCCGTCTCAGTTTGATGCAGTTGATTCTGGGAATCCTCCAACGCCATCTCAGTTTGATGCAGTTGATTCTGGGAATCCTCCAACGTTATCTCAGTTTGATGCAGTTGATTCTGGGAATCCTCCAACGCCATCTCAGTTTGATGCAGTTGAGAGTGCAACTGTTCCACTAGAGCCTGAGTTTGATGCAGTTGATTCTGGGAATCTTCCAATTCGCCCAGAACTTGGTGGAATTGAGACTGCCATCTCTTCAGTTCGCCCTCTGTTTGATGCAATTGAGCTTGGGATTGTTCTAATAAACCCTCTGTTTGATGCAATTGAGCTTGGGATTGTTC
>NZ_JAUBQS010000068.1:0-32949 GCF_036701355.1 Microcoleus sp. Pol12B3 | reverse complement strand
TTCGGTCAAGAAGAAGAAACCTACAACATCGTTGCAGCCCACGGCTACTTCGGTCGTTTGATTTTCCAATACGCTTCCTTCAACAACAGCCGTTCCTTGCACTTCTTGTTAGGTGCATGGCCAGTAGTCGGCATCTGGTTTACCGCTTTGGGTATCTCCACGATGGCTTTCAACTTGAACGGTTTCAACTTCAACCAATCGATTATCGACTCTCAAGGTCGTGTCATCAATACTTGGGCTGATGTGATCAACCGCGCTAACTTGGGTATGGAAGTAATGCACGAGCGCAACGCTCACAACTTCCCGCTCGACTTGGCTGCTAGTGAAGTCACTCCAGTAGCTTTGGTTGCTCCTTCTATCAATGGCTAAGTTTTAGCTATCGATTAACAAAAAGCGCTCCTAGTAATAGGGGCGCTTTTTGTTTGGGCAAAATATTTTTACTGCGAGGATGGGAAGTATCGCAGCCGCCAAGGGAGTTAGAGCGAGCTTATTTGAGATGGCAATTCGCGGAGATAACAGTTCCCTCGCTTCTGGTAATTCCTGTTAGGCTGGATTGAGGTCGGCTATCTGCTGGGAGACTCACTCATGATAAATTCAAGTTTCTTTAAACATCACAATACATTCATAATTTTCTAAATCTAGAAATAGGTCAACTTGCAAAGTTCCTATTTGTTCAAATCCCTGTTTTTGGTGAAATATTAGGGAACGAGTATTAGCTATTGGCTGGGTAACAATAAACAGCGAAATAAATGAATTGGGAAAAACTTGATAAATTTCTTTATACATAAATTGAGCAACACCTTTACCCATCCAATCTAACTTTGTTGCTACTCTTTCGAGATAAAAATGCCTATCGCTTGTGACTCTTTTCTTAAAAGCCTCATTTTTCCAGATAATTTTCTCCAAGATTTCATCAGATATTTTGGGTTGTGATATAGCCACAAATCCCAGAATTTTCCCATCGGTTGTAGCTGCAACAAAATATCTGCCTGAATTATTTAAGCTTTTGACAATCTCATCTTCAGTAATTTTTGTTAGCAAAAAGCCGCGCTCGATCGACGTATTTTGACTGCGCGCATGAGAATTGTGAATATTGACGATCGCCTGTATGTCCTCTCGATCGGCTTCTCTAAAAATTAGATATTCCATTGCATAGTGTGTAGGAACTAGGACAAGGGGCTGTAAGCCCCTTGCTACATGAGTAGAATTCTACCGCACCTCCCTAACTGCCACCACTGTAGGCCACATCGCGAGCATTTTCTTCAAATGTAGCCGTCAGCGCATCCTCACCGCTCAAACCCGATGCGATCGCCATAGTCCGGTATTGGCAAAGCCAAGGAATTACCCAAGTTGCTGAGGTGTATTTTTGCTGTCATACATTTGCGATTTTAACGCTCAGGTTTATCTATTTTAAAAGCTAGATATAGATCGCATACCAGATTTAGTTTTGTAAATATTTTAGGGGCGATCGCCTTCGGACAATATCATGACTGTAGGTATGTCTGCACTTGTGGGCGATCGCAAATAACTTCCAGGTAGCCTCGCAACTGCTACAGTGTTGCCCAACAAATCGAATAACTCAACGCTATAACCTGTTTCTAGCCCCTCAAGGTGGGTGAAATTCAACTTAGCCGTATATTAGTTTTTCAAGTAGATACTTGGACTCGATCGAGTTCAAAAATTCTTGATTCATAATTCTTCGGATTCGGGAAATTGTTGCTCATATTGGGCTAGAATTTCTCGAACTGTTTCAGCGGCGATGTCTGATAGGTCTGATTTAGAATAGATAGTCACCAAAACGATCGAATCGCTAGTTTTGAGGTAATAAATAGCACGGTAGCCGGCGCTTTTGCCTTTTTGAATGTCGCTGTTCTTAATTCTGACTTTGAAAATTTCGTACTCCATTCCCGGAATGCGAGCGCCCGGAAGTTACCCCGCTTGAAGTTGTTCGATTACAGGCTGAATGTCGTTGCGAATGTTGCGATAGCGTTTGGCTAAAGTTCGCAGGTCTCGTTGAAATCGGGGGGTGACTTCAATTTGGATCGATTGTGGATCAGTTGTCATCGATTCCGTCCCACAGTTGAGACAAAGGGAAAGTTTGTCCGGTAATTGCTTCATGAAAGCCTTGCTGAAGCCCTTCGAGGACTGTTTCGATGGGGTCATCATCTGGATCGATATCAGTGTTTTGACGAATTTTTTGTTGCAGTTCTTTGAAGCGTCCTTTATAGATATCTTCCCATTTATCGGACTGCAAGAATTTGATGAAAGCTAAGACTTCTTGTTGTTGGTCGGGCGATAAGACCTTTACATTTTCCAAAATGGCTTGTTCGACGGTCATAATTATCCCTTTTTTTTGATTGCTATTCTACAATCTAGTAACAACATTATATCAAACGAGTGGGTCAACAGCAATTTAAAGTTTGATAAATTACTAGGAAACTACTGCAAAATCTGTGTACTGTCGCATTCCAGGCTCGTGAAATGCCAATACAATATCTTCCTTGGGAACTCCTGCACGCACCAAATCCGTTGCAATCCCATCTTCTGTCCAGTCTTCCTCGATCCAGAATTTACCATCGCGAATCCGAACGTAAACAGTGATACCGGTAATACGATCGCCCTTTTGCCAGCCCAGGTTCATCCAGATGTAATGACCGTTTTGTTCGTCGGTAATCAAGAATGTCTCGATGTCTGGTTGAGGATGGCGGTAGAATTCTACATACTCGGTCAAAATACGCTTGATTAGTTTCGGATACTCGATTAGTTTATCCATTGCACAATTGCCTCTACTCGCGTGGGGAGTAAGAAACCCGGTTTCTGGGATTTTCGGCGATCGCGTTACTAAAACTCGATCGCATCTGAATTCTTCGTGATTTCTTGATTAGGTAAATCAGCTTGCCAAAAAAACCTACGTTTCTCAAAACTATAAAGTGTAGGAATCGCCACCACAAAGGCGAGTAAGAGTCCGATCGCAGAGATGGTTAAATGCCAGTCAATTCTTCTAGGATTCATAAATTATACACTTTGTCAAGGAAAACCGATCATTAACTATTTTTACCACACACCTTCTTTAGAAGGAGCAGGTGTTGAAGTTGAACCAGATTTTGGTTGAATCTTATGAATATTGTGAGAGACAGCGACAGCACTAATAACCCCAATCCCCAAGCTAATTAAACCAATTATTAACTTTAACTTAGGTTGAAAATTTGATAATTTCAGCGAAGGCCACCAAGGAGCGGGTGAAACAATTGTAGGTGCTATAGACCCCGATACTAAAGATTTAATAACTTGCAATGCTTCATCGGCTGACTGATAGCGATCGCTATGGCGATATCGGATCATGCTATCTAGAAAATTAGCTAATTTTGGGCTAACTAATGCTTGTTCCCTCCAAATAACTTCTAGCGTGTCGGGATTTTTCGGAAACCGATCTGGCGATACTCCTGTGAGAGCTTGGATACCCACCATTCCCACTGCATAAATATCACTAGATAACCGGGGGTAGCCATTCATTTGTTCGTTTGGCATATATCCTTCAGTACCAATGGGAACTGTGATATTCGGTTGCGCTTGGGTATTTTTGAGTTGAGTGCTAATTTCCTTAACAGCGCCAAAGTCAATCAATATAATCTTACCATCTGAGTCGCGCCGCATTAAATTTGATGGTTTGATATCCCGGTGGATCACTCCCTGCTGGTGAACTACTGCCAGGGCTTCCAAAATATCCTGCAAAAGTTGCATTACTTCATTTTCAGTGAGTTGAGTTCCCCTCACTCCGGGTTGATTGCTTAAGACAAGTTCGTCGCTCAAATCGTGTCCGACAATCAACTCTTGAACGAGATAGAATTCTTGGTCTTCCTCAAAGTGAGCGAATAGTTGGGGAATGCGATCACACTTACCTAATCTATGCAGCACTTGCGACTCTTTTTCAAATAGCCGTCTCGCGGTTTGCAGCACAAAGGGGTCAGTAGATTGCGGCTTGAGTTTCTTGACAACAAACTGGGGATTGCCGGGTAAGTGTATATCCTCGGCGACGTAAGTCTCCCCAAATCCACCTTGACTTAATGACTCCTTGATGTGGTAGTGTCCACCAATCGTTTGCCCTATAATCATTGTCATGTTACAATTTTTCGACAATTATTACACATCCCTGTAAAAAATAGTATAATTTTCTGAACAGGTGGGAAAAGAAATTCCTTAAAATTGACTAAAATCTATAAGGTGAGATATGACTACTAAACCAAGTCGCTTGATTACGGAAATTTTGGCGGCTATTTTGACGATCTTTGGGGCTGCCGCTTGTTCTACGACAACAGTTTCTAATCCTGAAATCCAGCCTGCTGTAACGACAAGCAACAATCCCGCAACTTCTCCAGTAACGACAGCCCCCAGTCTCACAGATTCAGCCCCGAAAACTTCTCAGCCTACCATAACTACAATTTTCAAGTGCATTCAGCAACCCAATGGCTGGGCGACAGTTGCTCAAAGAGGAAATGCTGTTTCCCAAAATCCTCTGCTAACCTGGAATAGCACTGAATTCGGCGATGAGTGGACACCTGAACAACGCTGTCAAACTGTGTCCAAAAGATTGACCGATGCAGTGGCTAAAAATGGTGGGAAGTTAGCAAGGTTGGATTTGACGACTGGAAACGTTGATAATGGTTATACAGTTGTCTGTATGGTGACTGCAGGACAAAAAAGCTGTGATCGCAAAAATATGCTTTTTACTCTTAATAAGGAAAACAAGAAAGCCCCCAGTGAGGTACTGGCAACAATTACTAATTTTGCTAGCGGTAATGCTACTACCAAATCCGTCGCAGAAAATGCCCCCATTCCTCAGTTCATCCCTTTGGAAACATTAGTTAATAGCTCTTTGGGAAAGGAAAACGGTTTTTAACTCAAAGCTGGTGCGAGTAAGTTGTTGCTCACACAAAAACAATGCGGGCCAATTCAGATTAATTCTATGTCTTTAGCTGTGATTTATGTGAGGAGAAAAGTTAATGATACGTAGATTTTTAGCGGTAGTTGCTATAGGGTTAGCAGTTGGCGGTTGTTCAAGATTATCCTCAGAGCAAGTTAGCGAACTAGCAACAGAAATTACAGTTTTAATTGATGGTTGTAATGCAGGATCGGGGGTAATTTTCAAGCATGATAGTAATACTTACTCGGTTCTTACTGCTAGCCATGTTGTTAAAAACACTAATGGAAATTGTCTGATTATTACCTCCGATAAAGAACGATACACAGCCTCAGATGAGGTGATATTTCCCCTTCCTGGTGTTGATTTAGCAGTCTTAAAGTTTCAGAGTAGTAAAACCTATAAATTAGCGGAGTGGTCTGATTCAGATCTAGTTAGTATCGGAAAATCTGTTTATGTCGCTGGGGCACCTGCACTCAGCGAGGTCATTCAAGAACGGGATGTTGAGGTGCAGGGTGGCAAAATTATTCGGACTCAGTTGTCTAAATCTGTTGAGGGATATGCGTTGGTATACAATAGCTCTACTCTAAAGGGAATGAGTGGAGGCCCAGTTCTAAATGAGGAGGGTCGCGTAATAGGTATTCACGGCTACAAAGATCCACAAGAAGGTAGTAAGAATGGACGCAATTTAGGAATTCCTATCAACAAGTTTTTGGCAGCATATGTAGTTCCCATTCCCGATGGAAGCTGGACAAGTGGCGGGGCGACATTTTTATGGCCAATCTTATTAGCAGTAATTCTATTAATCCCCATCCTTGTTATAGGTGGAAGTTTTTATTTAATCTTTTATGGTTGTTACAATAAAGATATTGCCAATCAAAAAAATTACATTATTATGGAAAAATTGGGTTGGATATTTATATTATTTTGGATCAGTATACTTATTTTAGGTGGGAGGGGAATATTAGATATTTCCTATTTCATACAAGGAAATATCTATCAGCAATTAGGAGATTACCAAGCAGCTATTGCGGCTTATAACAAGGCGATCAAGATTAATCCTAACTACGCCTATGCCTACGTCGGTCGAGGAGTTGCTTATAATCAGCTAGGAGACGAGTTTGGAGATATCGCCTCTTATTATTGGTCAATTTACTTTTCTAAGGAAAATGCCAAACAATACTGTAATTGGAGGTATGGTGAATCCTGTACTCTTATTAATCCTAACGATACTTTGGCTTACTACAATCGCGGAGTAGAATACTATCAATTAGGAAAAAAACAGAAGGCGATTGCCTATCTTAACAAAGTCATTCAGCTTGATCCTAACTTTAGTTCTGCTTACAACAACCGGGGTGTAATCTACTCACAATTAGGGGAACAACAGCAGGCACTCGCCGATTATAACAAAGCCATTCAGCTTGATCCTAACTATGGTGATCCCTACTACAATCGTGGTCTTATTCGCAGAGAACATTTATTTCCAAAAGACCTGGTATTTCGCAAAGACTCGATATTTTCTTCTTATTCCCATAGAAAATATGAAGCGCTTCAAGATTTTAAGAAAGCTGCTGAATTGTTTCAAAAAAAAGGAAACCAATACTGGTATCAACAGTCACTTAACAGAATTAACGAGTTACGGTAGTTGTTAATTGAGATGAGCATAGAAAACTAACTACCCCAATATTTTCTTAGATTTCACTGTGTTATACCCAGCCTATCCACTCTTTAAACCTCTCAATCGGAATCCCCCAACTCAAAGCCTCCATCTCCCTAAAAACCCCCTCAGAAGGCACACTTCCATCCACAAACGTAAACACCTCAATACCCGCCAAAGGATATTTTAACCGTCCATTCACCCCTACCAACCTCCCCCGACTATCCAACACCGGCCCGCCACTCATCCCCTCAGCAATATCATTAGTATAGCCCAACTGATATCCCTCCAAAAATGACTTTTTCGGCAACATTCCCACCTTTCCCGCCGTCAACCGAAACGCCTTTAACCCCCAATTATGAGTATTCTCGATCGCCTGAGCATTAATCCAATGCCAATTAGGAAAACCCGCCCCAAAAACGGCATCTCCCACTGCTAACTTATGGGAGTTTCCTATCTCCACCACTCGATAAGACACCGAACTCGTAAATTCCACCAAAGCTAAATCTAATCTGCTAAACTGAGATGAAGACAACCGCTTAGCAATATGTTTCTGTCCATCCGCCGTCAATACAGTATAACTTTGAGTCGGATTCCCAGCTACCACATGATTGTTAGTTAAAACCCGATAACTTTCCCATTTCCGCCCAATAATCACCCCAGAACCAGACCCAGAATCTGATAAGATTCTGACAGTAACAAGACTTGCAATCTGTGAAACTTCCCGGTTAACATCTTCAGAAATCGCTGCCGGTGTTACAGAAATATGCTCATGGGTGTCTTGTGTTAAACTGCATAATAGACCTGTTAGCAGTAGCGTTATTGTTAAGATTCGCAGGCGATAACTAAACATTAGTTTTTTGGCATTGGGTATCAAAAATGGGGAGTAAGAAACCGGGTTTCTTCGTAAAATCTTGGTTAAAATGCCAAAATTATCGGAGAAACCCGGTTTCTTGGATTTACTAGCTGCCGCCAATCCGAGCGACATCGCGAGCGTTTTCTTCAAACGCAGCCGTCAGCGCATCATCACCGCTTAAACCCGATGCGATCGCCCTTTCAATAGCCTGCAACACCCGCTTATAATCCCTCGGCATCACCTTCACAAACACCGGCACCATCTCATCCCACGCAGCCAGAACCTTCGATGCCTTCGCACTTCCAGTCAAATCAACGTGAGTCTGAATTAACTGCCGCAAATCATTAATCTCCTCAACATCCTCCAATTTTTCCAAATCCACCATCGACATATTGCAGCGAGTAGCAAAATCCCCCGCCTCATCCAAAATGTAAGCAACACCGCCACTCATACCCGCTGCAAAATTGCGCCCGGTTTCGCCCAAAACTACAACTTTGCCGCCTGTCATGTACTCGCAACCGTGATCGCCCACACCCTCAACTACTGCATTCACCCCGGAGTTACGCACCGCAAAACGTTCGCCCGCCATCCCTCGGATGAAAACCTCGCCGGATGTCGCGCCGTAAAGCACTACGTTACCGACAATCACGTTTTCTTCCGCGACAAAGGTGGAAGCCTGCGACGGATACAAGATGATTTTGCCGCCGCTGAGTCCCTTGCCCAAATAGTCGTTAGCTTCGCCTTCGAGCTCCAGGGTGACTCCCTTGGGCACGAATGCGCCAAAGCTTTGCCCAGCGCTGCCTTGGAAGTGCAGGTGCACCGTGTCATCCGGCAAACCTTCCCAGTGGCGTTTGGTGATTTCGTTGCCGAGAATTGTGCCGACAACGCGGTTGACATTGGTAATCGGCAGTTTGGCGTGTACTTTTTCGCCATTTTCGATCGCACCTTTGCACAAATCCAACAACACAGTCATGTCGATCGACTTTTCCAACCCGTGATCCTGCGCCATCTGACAATAGCGCCCGACATCGGCCCCAACTTCCGGCTGATAAAGGATTTTCGAGAAATCCAAACCCTTAGCCTTCCAGTGTTCCACAGCTTGTTTCGCTTCCAAAACATCAGTCCGCCCCACCATTTCATTCAGGGTGCGGAACCCCAACTGCGCCATAATTTCCCGGACTTCCTGCGCGACGAAGGTCATAAAGTTTACCGTGTGATCGGGGTCGCCGGTAAAGTTTTTCCGCAGCAGTGGGTCTTGCGTCGCTACGCCCACCGGGCAAGTGTTCTGGTGGCAAACGCGCATCATGATGCAGCCCAATGTCACCAGCGGCGCGGTCGCAAAACCGAATTCCTCAGCACCAAGTAAGGCAGCAATTGCTACATCGCGGCCGGTTTTCATTTGACCGTCAGTTTCCACGACAATCCGGCTGCGGAGATTGTTGAGTACCAAAGTTTGGTGAGTTTCTGCCAATCCCAATTCCCAAGGTAAACCGGCGTGTTTGATCGAAGTCTGCGGCGAAGCGCCCGTTCCGCCGTCGTAGCCGGAAATCAAGACGACATCGGCGTGGGCTTTAGCAACACCCGCCGCGATCGTCCCGACTCCAACTTCCGACACCAGTTTGACGCTGATCCGCGCTTCCCGGTTGGAATTTTTCAAGTCGTGAATCAATTCGGCCAAATCTTCGATCGAATAAATGTCGTGGTGAGGAGGAGGCGAAATCAATCCCACACCCGGAGTCGAGTTCCGCACCTTGGCAATCCACGGGTATACTTTTTTACCTGGCAACTGTCCGCCTTCACCGGGTTTCGCGCCTTGCGCCATCTTGATTTGCAGTTCCCGCGCTTGGGAAAGGTACAAGCTGGTAACGCCGAAACGCCCGGAAGCAACTTGTTTGATCGCGCTGTTTTTCGAGTCGCCGCGATCGTTCGTCCAAGTGTAGCGATCGGGATCTTCGCCGCCTTCACCGGTGTTCGATTTGCCACCAATGCGGTTCATCGCTACTGCTAGCGATTCGTGGGCTTCTTTAGAAATCGAACCATAACTCATCGCCCCAGTTTTAAAGCGTTTGAGAATAGATTCGATCGGTTCAACTTCCTCAATGGGTATCGATTCCCGCTGCTTGAATTGCAACAAACCGCGCAAGGTAAAATGCTGCTGGTTTTGTTCATTAACCAGCCCAGAATACTGTTTGAAAAGCGTATAACTGCCCTCGCGCACCGACTTTTGCAGCGCATGAATTGTCTGCGGACTAAACAAATGCGCCTCCCCTTCTTTCCGCCACTGATATTCGCCGCCAACATCGAGAGTATGTCCGCTGGAGGGGCGATCGGGGAATGCGTGATTATGGCGTAAAATTGCTTCTTGGGCGATGACTTCGAGGTCTACACCTTCAATCCGCGAGGCTGTCCAAGCAAAGTATTTATCGACTACGGATTTGTTTAAGCCGATCGCCTCAAAAATCTGCGCGCCGCGATAACTTTGAATTGTCGAAATCCCAATTTTCGAGGCAACTTTCGTCACACCTTTAGTTGCGGCTTTGATGTAGTTTTTGCAAGCTGTTTTGTACTCGACATTTAGCAGCAATCCTTCGCGGATCGAATCGGCGATCGTCTCAAAGGCCAAATACGGATTAATCGCGCCGCAACCATATCCAATAAGTGTCGCAAAGTGATGCACTTCCCTCGGTTCGCCGGATTCGAGCACGAGTCCCGCCCGCGTGCGCGTACCTTTGCGGATCAAGTGGTGGTGCAGGCCCGCAACTGCCAGCAGCGCCGGAATCGGGGCTTTGTCTGGACTGATGCCCCGATCGCTCAAAATGAGGATATTCACCCCGGAGGCGATCGCGCTGTCTGCTGCTGCAAAAACCTCTTCTAAGGCTTGTTCTAGACCTTTTACGCCGCTTTTGGGGTCAAACAAAATCGGCACGGTGACGGACTTGAAATTGCCCTCATTTACGTGTTGGAGCTTAGCTAATTCTTCATTGCTGAGAATTGGCGTTTTCAGTTCGATCAAATGACAGCTTTCCGGTTCCGGTTTGAGCAAATTGCGTTCAGCGCCGATCGTAGTTTCGGCAGAAGTTACAATTTCTTCGCGGATAGAATCGATCGGCGGATTGGTAACTTGAGCAAACAACTGCTGGAAGTATTCGTAAAGCAGTTTTGGTCGATTGGAAAGCACCGCCAGCGGCGTATCCGCACCCATCGCGCCGACAGCTTCTACACCATCTTTTGCCATCGGCGCTAACAGCAACCGCAGTTCTTCAAAGGTGTAGCCAAAGGCCATTTGCCGCTGCAATAATGTTTCGGGATGAGATTCTGCTACGGCCGGCGCATCTTTCAGTTGGGCGATTTCGACCATGTGCTGGTCGATCCACTGGCGGTACGGGTGTTCGGTGGCGATTTTGGTCTTAATTTCCTGGTCAGAGACGATGCGGCCTTCCTCGGTATTTACCAGGAACATCCGCCCCGGTTGCAAGCGACCTTTTGATACAATTCGTTCTGGGGCGATCGGCAAAACTCCCGCTTCCGATGCCATAATTACCAAGTCGTCTTTGGTAACGCAGTAGCGGGAAGGGCGCAAACCGTTGCGATCGAGTACGGCCCCGATCGATGTACCATCAGTAAATGCGATCGAAGCCGGGCCGTCCCAAGGTTCCATCAAGCAAGAATGGTATTCGTAGAAAGCTTTTTTCTCGTCACTCATGGACTCGTGGGCTGTCCAAGGTTCCGGAATCATCATCATTACAGCATGCGGCAAAGAACGCCCGGCCAAATTCAGCAATTCCAAAGCATTGTCAAAAATCGTCGAGTCGCTGCCTTCGATATTGATTAAATTGGGGATTTTCTTTAAGTCATCGCCGAATAGTTCCGACTCGAACAGCGATTGCCGCGCGTGCATCCAGTTAATGTTGCCGCGCATCGTGTTAATTTCGCCGTTGTGAGCGATGTAGCGGTAAGGGTGCGATCGTTCCCAGCTCGGAAAAGTATTCGTGCTGAAGCGCGAGTGAACCAGGGCTAGAGCGCTTTCCATGTCGGGGTCGTGCAGTTCGGGATAGTAATCGCCGACTTGCACCGGCATTAACATACCCTTGTAGACGATCGTCCGGCACGAGAGAGTGGAATTGTACCAGTAGGGGTCTGTGTTAGTCCTGCGGATGGCATTGTGAGCCCGTTTGCGGATGACGTAGAGTTTCCGCTCGAAAGCCGCCTCATCGATACCTGCGGCCCGCCGGAGGAACACTTGCTGCATGAAGGGTTCGCTAGATTTGGCGGTGTCGCCGAGGGACGAGTTGTTCGTGGGCACATCGCGCCAGCCCAGCACTTCCTGACCTTCTTCTGCCGCGATTTCCTCAAAAATGCGTTTGCCGTTTTCCCGTTCAGTTTGATTTGGCGACGAGTAAATCGCGCCAACACCGTACTCGCCGGCTTCGGGAAGTTCGATGTTTAGGGCCGCCGTTACTTTCTTGAGAAACTTGTGGGGTACCTGCATCAAAATCCCCGCCCCGTCTCCGGTGTTGGGTTCGCAGCCGCACGCGCCCCGGTGGTCGAGGTTCAAGAGGATTGTCAGTGCCTGCTCGACAATTTCGTGGGATTTGTTACCCTTCATGTGTACGATGAATCCGACTCCGCAAGCGTCGTGCTCGAACTGCGGATCGTACAGACCTTGCTTTTGTGGCAGTCCGTTGCTGTTCATTTTGATGCTCCTGTCAAAGTGGCGAAAAGATGTTGATCTAGAGTAGAGGATGGGATGCCGATCGCTCTAGTATCATGTATTATATGTGGATCTACTCAATTGGGTAGATGCACCAAAAAATCCCAGCTTATTCGATCCGAGTAAAAAAATAGTTAAAGCCGATCACTTAACTATGGAACCCGGAGGTTAAAGATTTATGCTGCAAGACTCTTCAATTATGTGAATTATTAAACCGCAGAGGCCGCAGAGAGCGCAGAAGAAGAGAAGAGAGATGAGTAATTCCGATACCAACTCACATCTTGCACCCTTGTTAATCAGCTTTTCAAGGGCGGGCTTTCCGGCCCAGCCCACAAAATTTACTCTCTGTGGAACAGGCCGGAAAGCCTGTTCTTGAGAAATGAGTTTATAGCATTGTTAATGCGACTGTATCCTCAGCGTCTGGGTGACATTCTCCAGCAGCTTTTTGCCTTCTCAACAGCAATGAGTATTTCTGAAAAATAGCAAAAAGTCGATCGACTCAAAGCCTGGTTAGATAGCTTTCGGCCGCTTTCTCCCACCCTGGTTGCAGAAGTAAACTACCCGACACTCATGCTTTGCATAGAGTGCGGGCTTTCAGTAGCCCTCAAGACAACTTCCTGCAAAGAGCAGGACATGATCTCGGAACCTCCGGGCAGGTTTACGATCAGCCCCAAAGTAGCAATATTTTTTGCTCCATTCACATCGGCATCGCCAATCCATCCGCATCGCTCATTCAGGCACTCAAACCGCTTACCTTGGCGATTGCCAATCACCTTGCAACAGTGACAAGTTTTCGAGGTATAGCGCGGATCAACCAGTCTTACATCAACGCCAAATTTCACGCCTTTATAGGTCAGGAATTGGCGCAACTGGTACAACGCCCAACTATTGCTGCGTCTCCGTTCTGTTTTAGACCGTGGCTGTTCATTGGTACGCTCTCTAATTCAGGTCAAGTCTTCCAGGGTAATAGCCTGATTTGATGTCTTGGCTTGCTGGATCAGTCGATAGCTGATGGTATGGTTCAGCCATGTCTGGAATCTCCGTTCTCGTCCACTCAACCGTTGCAAAATCTGTCTCGCCCTTCTAGGAGTAGACCTTGTGCCTTTGGACGCTTTACGCTGTAACGAAGCCCCTACACGGTTATATCTGTCTCTGGCTTGTGTTACCTGTTTGCCACTGAATTTCTCTCCAGCAGATGTACAAGCAATGTCTGTGCGTCCCAAATCAACACCCAAGACATCATCAGTCTTTTGTTTCTCTGGTGGCTCAGACTCAAGCTGAATGTTCAGATAAAAGCTGCCATCGTTGCGCTTTACCAAAGTTGCCGTTTTGGGGTCTTGTCCTTGCAGCAAGTGTTTTTGGTAATTACCAATGTGCAGCTTAAACTTTTCTCTGCCCTTGACCATGGTCAAGCTGACCAACCAATCCGATTCGCGGAAGGTGAAAGTTCTCGCGTCGTAAGTGGCAGAAGTGGGGGCAAACTTCTTAACGGGCTTAACCTTTTGCTTTGCCGTTTTGCGACTAGCGCAAACTTTACGAATTGCGTGAATCGTCATTTGAGCAGACAGCCCAGAATGCGAGCGCGCTTCCTTGTAAATCAAGGACTGAACAGCAATCTGATTCGTCAGCTTGTCGGGGGTATGGGTGTTCACGTACTCACAGCATTTTGCAAGGGCAGTCAGTACCGCATTCAGCTTTTCAACCTGCTGCTGCGATACTTCCAATTTGCAAGAGACTGTAAGAACTTGGAAAATTTTCAATATGTGAAGTTTTGCTGTTGTTATTGTAGCGTATTGGCAGCTTTCGGGGTATCGAACCCCTCAATCTGCGCGCATTCCTCCCGACACTGACCTTTCAGGTAGAGTGCGGGAGGAATGCTGTTCTAGTTGAAAAAACTCTACGACGTTCGGTTCATTTATCACTGCTTCACAGAAATTATCCAAACTTATTCAAGTCTAACTATTCAACCAGGTTTCATCCCAGAAGGACTCTAACCAGATGCTAGAAGTTTTGCTGCAGCGGTCTCAAGAGCTGGATTAGGATTCACCTTTAATCAATATTCCAGAACCAGCGCCGTTTCTATGAAGATTTGATGTAGATTGGGGCGATCGATCTAATAACAGGTGACAACACCTATGTTGGTTTTGCTATGGTTGTTAAGGCAAGTCGATCGGGCTGAGCACAACTCTTGCAAAACTCTACAGTCGGCTAACCAGTCCCCGCAGGTGGGCTTCGATTTTAACTATAGATTAGTTAATCTCAAAAAACAACGTCGTTTACCAAAGGATTCAGCAAGCAATCCTCAAGGAGTGAAAATCATGGTTCAGATTCAAGAAATTTCTCAAGTATCTACCCTGCACGCACCTGCAGCACCCAACGCAATAGCCGCTACAGAATTGCGGCCTTGGGGCTCATTTACGACTCTAGAAGAAGGCCCAGGATATAAAATTAAGCGGATCGAAGTTAAGTCTGGACACCGCCTCAGCCTGCAAATGCACCACCACCGCAGCGAACACTGGATTGTGGTTTCAGGTACTGCAAAAGTTACTTGTGGCGAAACTGAACAAGTTCTGTTTACAAATCAGTCTACCTACGTTCCTCAGTGCACTTCTCACCGCCTGGAAAATCCGGGAGTTATCCCCCTGGTTTTAATTGAGGTGCAGAATGGCGAATATCTCGGAGAAGATGATATTATCCGCTTTCAAGACGATTATGCTCGTAATGAAAAGGCTAAGTAACTCACGTTGCTAAAAATATAGGGGTAAGGTGCGCGGCCGGGCGCACTTTACATTCTCCGGGTAAGGTAGACGCCTAGGCACATTCTACATTTTCAAAACTCAACATTACTTCCCAATTACTAATTAGCAATTACTCATAATGATTCATCTGAGCAAAACAGCAGCAACAGAAGTAACGCGCCTCAAGTCGAAGCATCCGAACCCCAATGCTTTATTTCGTCTGGGCGTGGAATCGAGCGGCTGCTCCGGTTTGTCTTATACAATGGCATTTGACGATGCGCCAGCCCCAGAAGACGCTGTATGCGAGTCCGAGGGAATTTCCGTTGCGATCGACCCCCAGCACTTAAAATATCTCAATGAGCTCACCTTGGATTATTCAGAAGACTTGATGGGCGGAGGTTTCCGATTTCACAATCCCAATGCCGCCCAAAGCTGTAGCTGCGGCAACTCCTTTTCTGCCAAGGAATAATCCCTAGGATGACACTCAAAGACTTAGATAAAGTCCAAAAAACCTTCAAAGAAGCCGGTCAAGACTACCGATATCGACGCCAGTTCAGCATTAGGAATTGACGGCAATATCTAACTCAGAACTCCCGATACTGACTCCGTAATCCCTCTTTTGTCACTTCGGGGAGAGTGAAAAACTTTTGCCTTGCGCTGCCTGGATTTTAGCCGCGATCGAGAATTTGCGTGTTCCCCGGCCAAAGCGCTACAAATCCACTGGTGCAGAAAATTATCTGCCCAGAGTGACAAAAGAGAGATCGCTTCCTCCCTGAAAAGCGCTATAGATTGTTGGTAAAACCCGCCTTGACGATCGCGCAAATTATACTATCACGAATCAACCAGAAATGACATACAAGCTCGATCGACTATCAACACCATCAAACTGGTGTACCGAGAATAGTCCACTGCATTAACTGCTGCCACTCGGAAGATTGAGCTAATAAATCTGCATCGAATTCATTTCCCGCATCCTGCGAAAACTCGGCGAAAGCTTCCGCCCAATTAATTACTGTTTCCACCGGCAAATAAGGCGTATAATTCCAAGAACGCTGCAAAAACTCTACCATCTCAACAGAATGACCGGTGCGGTACAAATACCAAGCAATCCAAACTAAGGTACTGTACTTAATTTGCTTTTCCAACAATCGTATTTTATCCGGTAATTCGGGGCGGGCAAAAAAATTGTCCATCACTGCAGCGAGGGATCTAGCCTGAGGTAAACCTTTGTACATGGCGCTTTGTTCGTGCTGGCGGTAGCAAACAGTTACTTGCTGCAACCACTCTGCTTCGCATCCCATTAAGGCTAAACGCAGCACTAAATCTGTATCTTCCGCCGGGGGAAATCGAGGATCAAATCCGCCGGCGCGCTCTAACCACTGACGGCGGAATACCATCGCGCTGGGTAATACTGGTTTCCACCGCAGCCACATTTCTAAGTCTAATTTAGGGACATTTTGCCAGGGTTTGACATCTTTTAGGGGTTCGCCTATACTATTAACTAGACGCCAGCCGCTGTGGACTATTCCTAGATTTGGTTTCGCTGCAAATACAGCCATTTGTGCTGCTAATTTGTCGGAAAAAAAGTAGTCGTCAGCATCAAGAAAGGCGATGAATTCTCCTCGCGATAGCTTTATGCCGTGATTTCTGGCAATCGAAACTCCTTGGTTTTGTTGGTAAATGTAGCGAATTCGTTCGCCATATTTATCTAAAACGAATTTGGTATCGTCTCTGGAGCCGTCGTCTACGACAATAATTTCCCAGTTAGTATAGGTTTGGTGCAGAACGCTATCTACGGCTTGGCCGACGTAAGCAGCGCAGTTGTAAGCCGGAATGACTACGCTCACCTGCGGGGTGCGATCGATCGTAACATTACTCATAATTAATTATCTTAAATTCGATTGCGTCTCTATTTTACAATGAGCTTAGGGTGCGTCAGGAACTGACGCACCCAGTAAGGGCTTCTTGTGTTCATTAATTTGGGGTCAAGAATTTGCCAAGGAAAGTTGGTGCGAGTTCAGTAAATCATGGGGGCGAATTGCCAAAGGGTAGCGATCGCCTTTTACCTTCAAATACTTGTCAGCTATTTGCAAAACCTGTTCGGGATTGGCTGGCTTGCTCAAAAAATCCGAAGCACCTGTCAATTTCGCTCGCGTGCGGTCAATTATACCGTCTTGACCGGTCAAAAACACGATCGGAGTTTCCCGAAAAGCCGGTGTCTTCCGCAAAAAATTGCACAAAGCAAAGCCGCTTGTCTTCGGCATCACCACGTCCATAAAAATTAAAGCAGGCTTTTGTTTGGCGAGGATGCCCACTCCCTGCATGGGGTCTTGAATTTTTAGGACTCGATATCCCTCCGGCAACAAAATTTGCTCTAAAAATTCGCATACTGTCGGACTGTCATCAATACAGGCAATCAAAGGGCGACCCGGCCCTGCAATAGCTGCGGCCAGGCGCCACTGTTCTATAGGCGACGGCAAGTCTGGTACTGTTCGGAAATTTACTAAACCCTGCTTGATGTAATTAACTAAAGCGCGAGTTGCCACTGTCACGCACTGCTTTTTCTTAAATGCTATATCCCAAAGAGTATTCTCGCCGTTGAATACGTTACCCAAAGCGATCAAAGAATTAGAACTAAATCGATTTTGCTGCAACTGAGCCGACGGTTTTAAAAGCGGTGCTTGTTCTGGATCTACCAGCCACAAACCCATTGCTTTCCACTTCTGCCAAATTTCTTCTGTACAACACAGAACTTTCTCTACTTCTGTTAAAGACAGCAGCAAAGAAGAGGTAATTGTAGAAAAATATTTCTGGGACGGACGCCACTCCCGGCGCAAACCCGATTGACCGATCAGAGCAAATAACACTTCCGAAAGGCTGGTCTGGACGATCGCCCTAGCTTGTTCCAGACTCATTTCGCTGGCTGCTATCCCTCGCTGAAGCAGTTGATATTCCCACAGTTCTCCAGCATCGAGGTCTCTGAGGTCCACATGAAAGTTTCTACAGTGTTGCCCGATCGCCCTGTACCAGCGCCTCGATCTGTGCGATCCTCCCGTGGCATAAACCAAACTACCCTGAAAAAAGTAAAGCTGCCACTGTTGTTCCCCTTGCTCTAACAGCAGTTTCCCCGTTGCTTGTTTCTGGCTGAGTACAGCCAGAGTATGGGACAACATTTTGTATCCGATTGCGGTAGCAGACATATCAACTCGCATCCCCTGTACTCTGTTTGTACCATTATATAGCTGCTGAGTTTTGAAAGATAACAGTGATATTACTGAATTTGGGTTAATAAAAACCACTAATTATGCGAATTTAACCCCATCAGGGAGTGATTCCCCTCGGTAGTTTTAGCCAGTAGGATGCTACGCCTATTTGCACTATTAACTAATCACTAAAATCCAGCTTCTAACTAATAACTAATTGCCCTCGCTATCTTGGGGAGGTACTGGATCGTAACCCCCTGGATGAAAAGGATGACAGCGCAAAATCCGCTTAACTGCCATCGAACCGCCGCGGGCGGGCCCAAATCTTTCTATTGCTTCGATCGCGTATTGCGAACAAGTTGGCTGAAATCTACAGGCGTTAGGCAGGTAAGGAGAAATCCCCATTTTGTAGCCTCGGATTAATCCGATCAGCAATATTTTCACAATTTTTACCTCAGCGATTGATTAGATTAATAGGCTAATCTCGTCCCGTACCGCTGTAAGCTAGGTGCATCGAGAGCATTCCCAGCGGTTAGAGTTATGCCAATTTTTCCTGTATCAATTATACCTATTTTCATTTTTATTTTAGATACTTAAAGCACAATTTGAGGAGATAATATGGTACTTGTCTCTGAGTTCGCTACTTGACCGATACCTAAAAAATTACCGTCTCGATCGTACACCTGCAAGGGATAGGGAGGTTGGGGTATTGGGTTGTCGGCGGGATTGTTCTTACTGTCCTCCTCTCCCCCGATCGGCGTTTCGGGAATCGGCAGGCGCTGTCCTTGAAACCAGCGTTTGGTATATTCAGGGGAAAGGACGATCGCCCCTAAATGCCCCAAAACCGCCGATGGCAAAATCGGAGAGAATTTATTTTCCTGCAATAGCAGTTCCAATTGTTCAAAACTGAGGCTTTCCTCGATCGAAAAACCGCTACTTTCGGTGCGAGTCAAACAAGCCAAAGTGCCGCCTGTATTCAACACCGCACCCAAATCCCGCGCGATCGCCCGAATGTAAGTACCCGCCCCGCAGGCGATCGACAAATCCAATTCAGGAAAATCCCCCGGCCGCCAATCCAATATTTCCAGCCGGAAAACCTCAACATTTCTAGCAGCAACTTCCACAGTTTCGCCTTTTCTAGCTAACTCATAAAGGCGTTTTCCTCCCACCTGAACAGCACTAAAACTAGGTGGAAATTGCTCGATTTTTCCTATAAATTTTGGCAGTGCAGCTTGCACTTTTTCCAAACTCAACTCTGGCACCGATCGAGAATGGATAATTTCTCCTTCTAAATCGTCAGTAGCGGTAGTTAAGCCAAACCGAATCGTGCCTCGGTAAGCCTTATTGTGTTGGAGATATTGCAGCAGTCTGGTTGCTTTGCCCAGGGCGATCGGCAAAACGCCAGTCACAGCAGGATCGAGGGTTCCTCCGTGTCCGACTCGCTTGAGTTTCAATAGCCGGCGCACTCGCGCCACGCAGTCGTGAGATGTCATGCCCGCAGGTTTGTTGAGATTGAGAAAACCGTCAGTAGTCATTAGGAAGTTCGGCAACGAGCAATGTACGGGATGTAACGGATATAACGGATGTCAGGAAGAAGGAAGAAGTAAGCAGGAAAAAGGAAGATGAAAAGTTTGGAGATGGATTTCCTTCGCATCGCGAAAGCTAACGTTACTCGCAATGCAAAAGCGGTTTTGAGTTAAAAAGTTCAACATTGAAAACTTAAAACTACAAAGTATCCAATTCCCAATTATCAATTCCCCATTCCCAATTCCCCATTCCCAATTCCCAATTAAAGAATAAAGTCTGCCTGAGTGATTGAAGCGCGGGCAACTCCGAATAAAGTAGCCAGAGTTTCCTTGGTGTTTGTAAGCTGAATAATTGTACTCGGCGAAGTTCCGGTCCCAGCCGAAATGGTGAGTTCGGCAAAAGTAAGGCCGGCAGCCAAGCGAATTTGATCGATACCATCAGTAAAATCTGTAATCACATCCCCGTCTGCCAAACGCCCGATCGCAAAAGTATCGTTTCCGGCGCCGCCAGTTAAAGTATCTAGGCCGCGATCGCCCGATAAACAGTCATTGCCGATGCCACCAAACAGCGAGTCATCGCCGGCACCCCCAAACAGCGAGTCATCGCCCGCGCCTCCCAACAAAGTATCGGTGTCTTGGTTGCCAAACAGCAAATCATTACCCTCGTCGCCCAGCATTGAGTCAGAACCTTTGCCGCCGTAGAAAGTATCGCCGCCGGCGCCTCCCAAAACGCTGTCGCGGCCGGCACCGCCGAACAGCAAATCATTGCCAACGTCGCCCAGCAGTGAGTCATCGCCGTCGCCGCCGTAGAGGGAATCGTCTGCGCCTAAGCCCAAAATGCTGTCAGGGCCACCCAAACCAAATATCAAGTTAGCGCCCGCAGTACCTCTGAGGGAGTCGGGGCCGCTGGTGCCGCGAGTGCCGCCAGTTGCCCCTCCGGGACTGGTACCGCCGCCGGTGGGGGTTGGGGTTGTGACGGGAATTGGTCGAATTGGCACTGATGATGGCATGATTCTGAAGATGCGTAGAAATTTGCCATTCTAACTTAGCCTAAAACCGGAAGTTATAAGCTCGCCAACCGCCCAGCTCAGAAATATCGATCGCATCCGCCACAGCATAAGATTCGCACAAAAAGCCCTGCACCGTCGAGCCGTCCTCCAACACCAGCGTACCAATTCCCAAAGGCGGGGGAATTTTAGCGACAAATCCGCCGAAAGCCGCGATCGACAACTCCCAAACTTCCACCTCGATCGCGCTACCGCCCTCTACCTGACGCACCAATCCCGGCTTGCCCAGAGCATTACCCGTCAAAGCGTACAGCTTGTAAATCGGGCTGGTACGGCAGGCGCGAACTAAAATGCCTCCCCCCTCTATTAGTTGATAATTCAGCGGCTCACCGCTCAAATGAGCGCCAACTACGGCTATTTTGACTCGTTCTTCTGAGTCAGGTTGGGCTGCGATGGCGGGTTCCGGGAGGGTTGGCAGCGGCAGGCCGGTGGCGCCCAAAGTTCCCCCCAAGCGATCGTGGAAAGCAGCTCCCAGGCGGCAGAGCGATAAATCGTGCCACGCAGGAGCCATCAGTGTCAATCCTGCGGGCAATCCGCTGCTTTGAAACCCGCTGGGAACTGCGATCGCGCACAAATCGAGCAAATTTGCAAAGTTCGTGTAGCGCCCGAGATTGGTGTTGAGCGCGATCGGCTCGGCTGCAACTTCTGCGACAGTATAAATCGTGCCTGTCGTGGGAACCGCCAACACATCCATTGACTGCCACTGAATTTCTGCCTGCTGGCGGAGTTCGGCTAACCGGTACGACGCGCGGTAAGCCGCGACGGCATCGTAGCGTTTGCCGCCGCTGATAATTTCGTAGACGATCGGATCGATATCCTCTGGGTGCGCGTCGAGGAAATCGCCGATCGCGGCCAACCTTTCTGCTACCCAAGGCCCGCCGTAGAGCAGTGCGGCAGCATCCGCAAAGGGTTTGAAGTCAATAGTTGCGATCGTGCAGCCCAAAGATTGCAAGCGCGCGATCGCCTCTCGGTAGCGCTGTTCGGCTTCTGCATTCCCGAAAAATTCGAGTTCGCCGTCTCCGGGAACTCCCACCCGCAAGCTGGATAAATCCGGCAAAACTTTCGTTTCAGGGCGACGAGAAAACGCATCCTCAGCGTCAAAACCGCTGGCTACTTGCAGCACGGAGGCCGCATCGGCACAGGTGAGAGCGAACACAGAAACGCAATCGAGCGATCGCACCGCCGGTAACAGGCCGCGAGTGCCGATCGAGCCGCAACTTGGCTTCAGCCCGACAATGTTGGTAAAAGCAGCGGGAACCCGCCCGGATCCTGCGGTATCGGTACCCAGAGCAAAACTCACCAATCCGGCCGAGACTGCTGCGGCGGAACCGGAACTCGATCCGCCCGGGATGTAGCGCCGATCGAACGGATTGCGGCAAACTCCATAGGGCGTGCGGGTTCCCACTAATCCTGTGGCAAACTGATCCATGTTTGTTTTGCCGATCGCGATCGCACCTGCCGCGCACAGGCGCTCTACGACTGCGGACGATCGCGCTGGAGTGCGAGCAAACTGCGGACATCCCGCCGTAGTGGGAACGCCCGCCCAATCGAGATTATCTTTGATCGCAAAAGGTATCCCGTAGAGTGGCAATTGCTGCGGGTCTAGGTTTTCCAAAGCTTTGGCGCGTTCGAGGGTTTCCGCCTGCGGTGCTAAATAAATCCATACTGCCGGGTCTGCATAGCGTTCGATCCGATCGTACACGCTCGCGATCGCATCTGCAGGCGCGATCGAGCCTGTGCGGTAGCGATCGAGCAGCGAATGAATGTCGAGACTGTTGCTGTAGTTAAATTTTTCCATAATGCACCGTCAGTCGATTTTAGATTTTAAATTTTAGATTTTCGATTGAACAATTGAGTTTACAGGCTTTGCTGGGCGATCTTTCGATTTTCGATTTTCGATTGACGAAATGACTTCACAGGCTTTGCTTGGCGATCCTTCGATTTTAGATTTTAGATTTTAGATTTTCGATTATTGAAGAAATGACTTCACAGGCTGTGTTTGGCGATCTTTCGATTTTAGATTTTAGATTTTCGATTGGAGCAATGATTTCACAGGCTGTGCAAGGCGATCTTTCTTACAAATAGAAGGTTAGTTTACCGCATTGTCGATCGTACTCGCATCCCGTCTAGGGCGAGCGAAGTATTTCTTGAGAAATATTCAACCCTGACCTTGCGGGTTTCGTTTTTTTGTGCAGGTAAACTTCGCGATTTCCAATCTCCCCATATCATCGCCCCGTTTAATTTTCCAAAAACTTTAATTTTACAAATTCCAGAAAAACTGTTTTTTGTAACATCTTACACATTTTCGCATCAAGTTTGCTGTTACCGTTTGAAACGTAGCAATCTAGTAAGATTGCAAACTACAGTATGCTTACCTTTCAAAAAGCTAAGTGCATTGCTGTTACGGACAGTCTTGAATAACTCCTTGGGTTGCAAACAGGACTTATACAGACAAAAAACTAAAAATTTAACCGCTTCTAGGGTTCCGATTTGAATTAGTTTCTAAGTAAGCTTAGAAAGTTCAAGTGCTGGTCCGAGAGAAGCAGACTGGTTGCCCCAATATTTTGATGTTAGGGAAACACTAGCCAGTTACACGGCGGGATAAAAGCCCGGGAGAAACGCGATCGGTCATCAAGACTCGGTTCGTTAGCTCTCGGGCTTTATCCTTATATATCAGGGGGGTTGGCGGAAGCTAAGGAAGCCGAAGAAGGTGCAAAAGCTCGATCGACATATTCACATCTAACCAGCAACCAGAATATGCTATGAATATCCGATATTGCTCCCCCAAAATAACGCGATCGCCCTTATCCTACTGCGCCCTATTTTTCATCACCTTGTTTTTCGCTGTCGGCTGCGTCAATCCGGCAATTTATATCAAAACCACCACAGAAACCGAAGCAGCTTCTTCAGTAAGTGCTAACGCAGTTCGCCTCGGATTCAGCGCGTGGCCCGGCTGGTTTCCGTGGCAAATTGCCAAAGAACAAAAGATATTTGAAGCAAACAATGTTCCTGTAGACTTAAAATGGTTTGACGGCTACTTAGAATCCATCAGCACCCTCACAGCAGGGCAGATAGATGCTAACAGCCAAACCCTCGGCGATACCGTAAACTCTATATCAGGCGGCGCCGATCAAGTAATTGTTTTAGTCAACGACAACTCGACGGGCAATGACAAAGTGATTGTCGCCGAAGGCATCAATTCGGTGGCAGATTTAAAAGGTAAAAAAGTTGCAGCAGAAGAAGGTACAGTCGATCACTTTTTATTGCTGTTAGGGCTGAGAAAAGCAGGTTTATCAGTGCAAGATATTCAATTTGTACCGCTGGAAACTGGCAAAGCTGCGGCGGCTTTCGTCGGAGGACAAGTCGATGCGGTGGCAGTATTTGCGCCATTTACTACGCAGGCATTAAAACGATCGAACAGCAAGGAACTGTTTAGTTCAAAAGATTTTCCGGGGGCAATTTCCGACCATTTGGTATTCACCCGCAAATTTATCAGCCAACACCCCGATCGAGTGCAATCCCTGGTCAATTCATGGTTTGCAACATTGGAATACATGAAATCCAATAGAGAGAAATCTTACGAGATTCTCGCCAACCGCGCCGGAGTCAGCGTTGAGGAATACAAAGAATATGAAAACGGCACTAAGATATTTACGATCGAGGAAAACTTGAAAGCCTTTCAACCGGGAAATGACATGACATCATTGCAGTTTGCGGCGGCAGAAATGACCAAATTTCTCGTAGATGTAAATTTAGCAAAAACCCAACCAGATATCAGCACATTATTTGACGATCGCTTTATCAAAGCTTATGCCGAAGGTAAAAGCTAGGAGGCAAAACTTACGATTTTGCAGACACAAAAAAGTTTCCACATTATTATTTATACCAAAAAGCTACTAAAATTACTCGCTCAATCATTCCGCAATTAAATCATGCCACCAAATCCCGATCCCCGATCAATCCAATCCCACCTCAAGCAAAAAAGCCTAAATCCCACCGTTTTCTGGCGGATTGCGGAAGAGATACCACAGCCCCTCAATATTGGGTTAACGGTAACATCGATCGCACTACCGCTGCTGCTGTGGTGGCTAGTAACAACTTTCGCCAACGTAGACCCCAAATTTTTGCCTTCCCCTGGCAAAGTTTTAGAGGCATTTGGCAGGCTGTGGAACACTCGCGAACTTTTGAAAGACACGGTAGCGAGTTTGTGGCGGGTGGGAGTGGGCTTTCTATTCGCCTTAGTTTTTTCCATACCAATTGGCGTGCTGATGGGCAGTTTTTCCAGTATTCGTGCCTTGCTTGAACCCATGTTCGGCTTGATGCGATATATGCCCGCACCAGCATTCATTCCCTTGTTAATTCTCTACTTGGGAATCGGCGAAGAACCAAAAATAATGCTGATATTTATCGGCGTCTTTTTCTTCAATTCGCTGATGGTGATGGATACAGTTAAGTTTGTTCCAAAAGACTTGATCGAATCTACTTATATGTTGGGCGGGAATCGCTGGGAAATCCTAACTCAAGTTATTTTTCCCCACGTTTTGCCGGGAATTCTTGATGCTAGCCGCATCAACCTAGCTGCGGCTTGGCAATTGGTAATCGTCTCGGAATTGATTGCGGCAACCGAAGGCTTAGGCCGCCGGATCAGCGTCGCAGGTCGATTTCTCCGAACCGATGAAATTTTTGTGGGGCTGATTGTCATTGGGGCGATCGGACTGACTTTTGACTTGCTTTTTCAATATCTGCTGCGGGTTTCTTGTAAATGGTCAAGTCAGAAACAGTAAGCAGATGTTAAGAGGCAGAATGGTGTCATTTTTTTACTTACAATACAGAGGATAAACTCATGTTTCTACAAATCAACAACCTCCACAAAAACTTTGAAACGAAAAACGGTAAATTAGTTGTCCTCAAGGACATCAATATGAGCATCAAGCAAGGCGAATTTATCTGCGCGGTAGGCGCATCCGGTTCGGGCAAATCTACTCTGTTGAGGCAGATTGCGGGATTGGACAAGCCGACAACAGGGGAAGTGAAAATTGATGGCAAAGAAGTTGTTTCGCCTGGGCCGGATCGAGGTATGGTATTTCAGCATTACACTCTTTATCCTTGGATGAACGTGCAGGAAAATGCCGAGTTTGGCCTCAAACTTCAAGGCGTTTCCAAGAAAAAGCGGCGCGAACAAGCCAGCTATTATTTGAGTGTGGTAGGATTGACGCAGTTTGCTTCGTCGCTACCGAAGGAATTGTCGGGCGGGATGAAACAGCGGGTGGCGATCGCCCGCGCCCTCGCTTCTGAACCTAAAGTGTTATTAATGGACGAACCTTTCGGCGCCTTGGATATCCACACTAAAGAATCGATGCACGAATTCATGCTCGATTTGTGGCGCCGCACTCAGATTACAATCTTTATGATTACCCACGATGTCGAAGAAGCGGTGTTTCTTTCCAATCGGATTTATGCTTTGGGCGCTCGTCCCGGTACAGTGAGAAAGGAAATGTCGATTAATTTGCCCGATCGCACTCCCAGCATTAAACGCCACGCCAAATTCCACGATTACCGCGACGAACTCATGGATTTGATGCGGAAACACGGACAGGAAGCAGTTGCAATGGCTGCTTAAATAGAAACAGGTTTGTATTTGCACTTTTGGGCGGGCAGGATGCCCACCCCACAAGAAAACTCACTTTTTGTGGAACGGGCCGAAGAGCCCGTTCTTGAGAATAGTGCAAGATGTAAACGGACAGAAAGCAGTTGCAATGGCTGCTTAAATAGAAATAGGTTTGTATTTGCACTTTTTGCACCCGCGCCAAGACTTTAACTGCCAACCTAAGTAAGTGGAAACTTAACATCTTGCACCATTGTCAATTACCTATTCAGGAACGGGTTCTTCGGCCCGTTCCACAATAAAATTGAGTTTTGTGGAACGGGCCGAAGAGCCCGTTCTTGAGAATGATCCAAGATATCAGTGGAAATAAATATTACTTTGGGAGAGGGCGGGTTTTGCCGCTACAAAATACTATTGTTTTATTTCGCTGACCTACCCAAATACATCAAGAGGAACTTATGGTGCAACTATCATCGATCGACACAAACTCACAAATTGATTCTGGCCTCGTATTAATCGAAGAAACCGTACCGGGCGGCTCGTACTGGTCGGGAGTCATCAAGCGGGGAAACACCCTGCGAATCACCGATTTAGAAGGCTCTCGCGGCGTTTCCATGCTGTGCTACAACGCCGACAATGCGATCGAACGTTTCAACGCAGCAGACACCGCCAAAATTCAATTCAACGCCTTTCTCAAACAAGGCATGGCGATCTACACAGACATGGGACGCATCCTATTTTCCATCACCCAAGACACCTCCGGCTGTCACGATTTGCTAGGAGGATGCAGCAACGCCATTAGCAATGCCAAAAAATACGGCGAAGGAGACTGGAAAAACTCCCGCGACAACTTTCTCAAAGCCCTAAGTCGGTGGGGATTGGGCAAAAAAGATATCATGCCAAACCTCAACTTATTTACTCGCATTGCCGTCAAACCAGACGGCACGATGGAGTTTCGCGAAGGCTGCGAAAAACCGGGAAGTTTTATCGATTTGCGAGCCGAAATGAACGTATTGACAATTATCTCTAACTGCCCCCACATCCTGCATCCGGGTTCAACTTACGATCCCAAACCCATCCAAATTCAGATTGTGAAAACCCCCGCACCCGCACCAGACGACTTGTGCCGCACCGCCAACCCAGAAGCCGTGCGCGGGTTCATCAACACCGATGCTTTGTTCCTACAATAAACCCGATTCCACAACTCAACTTTGTCCGCACCAATCGGCGGTAAAAAAATCTGCAATTCCATCACAAAAAGTGAACCATGACTGCAACCACCCAACAAACTCTCGATCCAGAAACAGCAATTTACAACGAAGTCTTACCCGCCAGACATCCCTGGTCTCGCGTCATCAAAAAAGGACAGATTCTCCGCATTGTAGATTTAGGCGGAAATCAAGCAGTAGATTTTTTAGTTTACAATGCCGATGACCCTTCCGAACGCTACAGCGCCCCCGATACGATCGTCAATCAAGGCAACATCTTTGTCACTACAAACAGCCAACTCATTTCCAACGAAGGGCGAGCCATGATGACCATAATTGCTGACTCCTGCGGGCGGCACGATACCTCCGGCGGCGCCTGTAGCTGCGAAAGCAACTCAGTGCGGTTTGGACTAGATAAAAAATACCAGCACGCCTGCGTTGAAAATTTCCTCGCCGCAATTCTTCCCTACGGTTTGGGCAAACGAGATTTAGTCAGCAACATCAACTTCTTTATGAATGTTCCCGTTAGCGAAGACGGCACCCTAGAAATTGTTGACGGCATCTCCGATCCGGGAAGTACAGTTGATTTGCGAGCCGAAATGAACGCGCTAGTTGCTATTTCAAACTGCCCGCAAATGAACAATCCTTGCAATGCTTACAATCCTACCCCGATTCAGTTGATTGTTTGGGATTCCGTGTAATCTAATTAGTATGCCCGCAGAGAGGGGGACGCTAGCACTATTGTTACCGTCCTTCCCAATTGCCCCAAAAGACTTGCATATAGCCATCCTAAATCATTTGTGAATTTCTTGCTCCCTCCCCTTACTAAGGGGAGGGCAGGGGTGGGGTCAAAAATTTACAACTCATTTACGATTGCTATAGCATTCCCAAGCTTTCCTATCTGGAAATTATCTGCGTTTATCTGCGTTCATCTCCCTTACATCTGCGGTTGACTTATCAATCAAAGATTTATACAATTACCCAAATGTTTAAGAAAGTTCTAATTGCAAATCGCGGTGAAATTGCCTGCCGAATTATCCGCACGCTCGATCGCCTCGGAATTGCTTCGGTAGCAGTATATTCTGAAGCCGACGCCCGCGCCAAGCACGTTTTCGCCGCCAGCGAAGCCGTTTGTATCGGTGCAGCCGCCGCAGCCGAGAGTTATTTGCGGTTCGATCGCATTCTCGAAGTTGCGCGCCAAACTAAAGCTCAAGCTATCCATCCAGGTTACGGCTTTTTGAGCGAAAATGCTGAATTTGCCGAAGCTTGTGCAAGCGAAAATATTGCATTTATCGGCCCGACTCCGAGTCAGTTGCGCTGCTTTGGATTGAAGCACACCGCGCGGGAAATAGCCGCTGCAAATCAAGTGCCGCTAACTCCCGGAAGCGAACTTTTAGCAAGTTTGGAGGATGCGGAAAAAGCGGCTGGGGCGATCGGCTATCCGGTGATGCTCAAAAGTACCGCAGGCGGCGGCGGCATTGGTTTGCAGGCTTGTTTTGGCGATCGAGATTTGGCAGAAGCATTTGAAAAAGTACAGCGTTTGAGTCAAAGCAATTTTAAACAAAGCGGTGTTTTTTTAGAGAAATACATTCAAACAGCTAGGCACATAGAAGTCCAAATCTTTGGAGATGGCAAAGGAAATGTCATAGCCTTGGGCGAGCGAGATTGTTCGGTGCAGCGGCGCAATCAAAAAGTAATTGAAGAAACCCCCGCCCCTGCTATTAGCGACGAACAGCGAAATCAGTTGTACAGTGCAGCAGTGCGGTTGGGAAAAGCGGTCAATTACCAGTCAGCCGGTACTGTTGAATTTGTCTTTGATGTCGAGGCGAAACAGTTTTATTTTTTGGAAGTCAACACGCGCTTGCAAGTTGAGCACGGCGTTACTGAAGCTGTCAACAACATCGACCTCGTTGAGTGGATGATAAAACAGGCTTCTGGAGATTTGTTCCCCCTGGAAGAGTACCGCTATCGACCGCAGGGACACTCAATTGAGGTGCGAATTTATGCGGAAGATGCCGGCAAGAATTTTCAGCCTAGTTCCGGGTTGCTGAATCAAGTGGCGTTTCCCGAAAACGTCCGCTGCGACAGTTGGATAGAAACAGGCACAGAGATTACTCCTTTTTACGATCCGCTGCTAGCCAAAGTAATCGTTTGCGGGGATAATCGAACCCAGGCGATAGCTCAACTCAAAGCTGCTTTAGATGCCAGTGAAATAGCGGGAATTGAAACTAATTTAGATTACCTCCGCCAGATTTTGGACGATTCCCGATTCAGCCGGGGCGAACTGAGCACGCGCTTTTTAAACTCTTTTGAATACGCACCTTTAACGATCGATGTATTGGATGGGGGAACCTACAGCAGCATTCAGGATTATCCGGGGCGGATCGGCTATTGGGATGTTGGCGTGCCGCCTTCTGGGCCGATGGATCATCTGGCATTTCGATCGGCAAATCGTTTAGTAGGAAATCCCGAATCGACAGCAGGATTGGAATTCACAGCGACAGGCCCAACTCTGCGCTTTAATGCCGATACAGTTATTAGTTTGACTGGTGCAACTATGAAGGGAACGCTAAACGGCGAATCGGTGCCGTTTTGGACAGCTATTCCCGTAAAAGCTGGCAGCATTCTCAAGTTAAAAGCTATTCAAGGCGACGGCTACCGCACTTATTTAGCGGTAAAGCACGGCTTTAATGTCCCCGATTATTTGGGCAGCAAATCAACTTTTGTACTGGGCAAATTTGGCGGACACGCGGGCCGCACGCTGCGTCCGGGAGATGTGCTTAAACTGCTTCAAACTGCAACTCTGGAAGCGGAAATATCTTTGCCTCCGGAACTAATTCCCACCTACAGCAATAATTGGGAAATCGGCGTTTTGTACGGGCCTCACGGCGCGCCGGATTTCTTTACTGAGTCAGACATCGAAATGTTTTTCTCCACAGAATGGCAGGTGCATTACAACTCGACGCGGACGGGCATTCGGCTGATCGGCCCGAAGCCCACCTGGGCGCGTCAAGACGGAGGAGAAGCGGGTTTGCACCCGTCTAACATTCACGATAATGCTTACGCGATCGGTACGATCGATTTTACGGGCGATATGCCTGTAATTCTCGGTCTTGACGGCCCGAGTTTGGGAGGTTTTGTCTGTCCTGCTACTATTGTGCAGTCGGAATTGTGGAAAATCGGGCAACTGAAACCGGGGGACAGCATTCGCTTTCACTGTTTGAGTTTTGCGGAAGCTTTGCAGCGGGAATTAGCACAAAATAGGCAAATTGCTACTTTTAGTTTGCCTGTTTTTGGGGAAAATGCGGAGGAATTGCCCGCAGTTCCCGCCTCTCCAATTTTGCACGAAATTCCCGAATCTCCGGGACAGGTTGCTGTTACTTACCGTCAAGCTGGGGATAAATATATTCTAGTTGAATACGGGCCATTGGTGCTGGATTTAAATTTGCGTTTTCGGGCGCACGCATTGATGGAACAGTTGAAAGCAAATCCGTTGCCGGGTGTGATTGAATTAGTGCCGGGAATGCGATCGCTCCAAATTCACTTTGAGGGCCGCCAGATTTCGCAACAGCAGCTAATGCAGGCACTGATTGCGGCTGAGGCGGAACTTACGGCGATCGAGGATTTGGAAGTGCCGGCGCGAATTGTGCACTTGCCTTTATCTTGGGAAGATGAATCGACGCTGTTGGCCATTGAAAAATATATGCAGTCTGTGCGATCGGATGCACCTTGGTGTCCCAGCAATATTGAGTTTATTCGCCGCATAAACGGGCTTGACAGCATCGAACAAGTCAGAGAAATTGTATTTAATGCTAGCTATTTAGTGATGGGTTTGGGAGACGTTTATTTAGGCGCGCCCGTGGCAACTCCCCTCGATCCGCGGCACCGTTTGGTTACTACTAAATACAATCCCGCCCGCACTTGGACTCCTGAAAATGCAGTGGGCATTGGCGGCGCGTATTTGTGCGTTTACGGGATGGAAGGACCCGGAGGTTATCAATTTGTCGGCCGCACGGTGCAAATGTGGAATCGGTTCAAACAAACGGCGGATTTCCAGTCTGGTAAACCTTGGCTTTTGCGCTTTTTTGACCAAATCCGATTTTATCCGGTTTCTCATGAGGAATTGCACCGCTGTCGGGAAGAATTTATCGAAGGGAAGTTTAAATTAAAGGTTGAGGAAATCACTTTTAATTTGAGAGAATACAATGACTTTTTGCATTCTATTGCTAACAGTGCGGCTGAATTTAAAGCGCAGCAGCAGGCCGCATTTAATGCAGAGCGCGATCGCTGGGCAGCCTCCGGGGAATTTGAAGCTGAATCTAGCACAGAATCCTCGGCGGATGTGGGTTCTGAAACAGCGGCGGAGGTTACTTTGCCGATCGGTTGTGAGGCAGTTGTCGCTCACGTTTCGGCCAATGTTTGGCAGGTACTGGTTAATGTTGGAGATGCGGTTGCAGAGGGCGATCGTCTGTTAATTTTGGAAGCGATGAAAATGGAAATTGCTATTACTGCTGATGTTGCGGGCACTGTTGCAGAATTGTTTTGTGAAAAGGGGCAAACGGTGACAGCCGGACAAATTCTAGCGGCTGTTCAACCGAATTAATCCCTCTGTTGTCAGTTCGGGGACAGGGGGAAGCTAGGCAGCAACCAAATCTGTAACTACTCTCTGGGTTAGCCTCTGCATACGTTATACGTTAGTTTTGATCCTCAAGGATTCTCGACCAATTGGGGATTTATTGACCAAGAATTTCTTGATGGTACCCGCCACGTGATTTATCCGTGGGGTCAATCCAAAATCTAAAATCTAAAATCCTCAAGCCCCCGAATTTATCCGTGGGGTCAATCCAAAATCTAAAATCTAAAATCTAAAATCGAATGACCGCCGAGGTCGGTGGGCTGTCCGACCCCAATACCCGGATGTGAATTTCTTCTCCGAAGGATTTGCTGTTGTCGGTGGTGGGCAAGAGTGGGGCTTCATTGCCCCCTAGACCATTGCATCACGCGATCGCCTGTAAAACTCTTTGGCCAAAGCGAATCGTTAATTTAGGATTTATAGTGTTGATATTTGTTGCCTCTGCACAATCAAGTTAACAAAGGCGCAGATGAGCGAGATTGATGAACATAAAGTTAATCTCCAGGTAGATTTAGAAATTTTTGGAGAGGTTCAGCCACATCACCAGCCAATTTCCTAATTTTTTTCATGTTGTATAGCTCACCCAATAATATGGCTTCAGTATCAAAGGTAATTATCATCGGCGGTGGAATTGGCGGTCTGACCTTAGCCCGTGCCTGTCTCGATGTGGGCATTGCAGTTGAACTATACGAGAAGCGCGGTTTGGATGTTATGCTCTCAGGGCCCGGAGGGATATTCATCCAACGCAATGGTGCGTTTCGTTCTGAAGAAACCTAGAGATGGGGGGAATTCAGGCTCTAATAAGGTAATCCAATATGGATTGAGTT
>NZ_JAUBQS010000067.1:0-33589 GCF_036701355.1 Microcoleus sp. Pol12B3 | reverse complement strand
CTGCCATTTTTTCAGAGGGGTTTGAGAGCTATGTCCTTGATTTTATCAGGATTTTGACTCTGTTGTCACCCCGTCAGGGGAAAACCCCGATTCAGTCATTTAAATGATGCAGAAACGGAAGTGAGAGAATGCTTTAGCTCGTCATCCCAATGCTACTTTGAGCGAATTGTGTGAATTATGGGGATAGAAGACTGGAAAATCGGTGAGTCGGACCGCCTGTGTCGCCCCAAACAAAAATTAGGGCTCACTCGAAAAAAAACATGGTACAGTAGCCAAGCCGGAACAGAAAGAGTACAAAAACTAAAAGTTGAGTATTGGGAAAAACTCCGAAATATCGAGACCCAAAACAAGCATATTTTTAGACGAAACAGCCATGATGCGCTCGTTTGGTTAGAAGTCATGCCCATGCTCCTTTGGGGACAAGAATAGGAGAAATCAAACCATTTTATGGAGGAGCGTTCGTCCCAGCTATTCGCGCAATTAGTCTTAAGAAAGTGCTGGCATTAATGACCCTGAATGACTCAATGGACGGTCCAGCATTTTCTGTATTTATTAAGAAGTTTTTATGCCCTCAGTTGTGGCTCTTGTGCGGTAGTAGTAATGGATAATTTACCCGCCCATAAACTAACCTCAATCAATTCAATGATTGAAAGCGTAGGTGCAAGGCTTATTTGTTTATCCCCTTACTCTCGTGATTTTAATCCTCTTGAAATGTGGTGGTCGCAGCTTAAATCTTTTTTGCGAATGTTGTCTCCCAAGACCCCAGAGATGATTGGCAGGATCATAGGAGTTGCCCTTAATTTGATGAGTCCGAACCATTTAAGACATTGGTTCACTCATTGCTGCTACTGTACCTCATAGCATAGGAAAGTGCTGTAATATGGTGTCTTATTAAACCATCATTTTGCCTATTCAGGACGGCGAATGTCTGAGGGGTTTGGCCCATCAGACATTCGCCAACAGTTTCTTTCTATCGCCGATTTTTATCTTAACTTTTTGAGTTTCTTCAAGTGCGATCGCCTCAAATTTTCCACCAACTGCCGCAACTGCTTCAAATTACCCGCTTCGCCGCCATATTTCCACCGCACGTAAGCTTGCGAAACTTCATCAATCACCTCAGCTTCATCAGTTGCATGATTGCCGCGCATTGCCTCAGCATACTCCAAAGGCGTTTGAGCTTTCTGCTTGACAAATCCCCTACTCGCCAAATCCTTCAGCATTTCCTGATAAACCCCCTCCACCTGCGGCAACTTCGCCAGCCAGCGGCGGTGGCGCCACTTGCGCCACAGTTGCCAAATTAACCAGCCAATAAAGCCAAAGGCGATCGCAGCAATCAAGCCAGTAAATAACCCCACCCAGCCCTTAGCAAACTGTCCCAGAAACCAGCCCACAATCAAAGTTATCCAGCCAATTACAAAACCTATGACTGAATCGAGCCCGCTTCTGAGAGGAGTCGGTAGCCAACCCGCGATCCACTTCCAAAATGATTCGATCGCACTAAAAGTCTGGTTGTCTTCCACCGAAGCCGGAATCAGCGGATAACCGGGAATCGGATTAAAAGCAAACCAGCCATTATTGGGAAAATATACCTCCGTCATCAAGAAAGCATCGGTATTTTTCACAACGTAGTAACCAGTAAATGGGTTGAATTCTCCCGTATCGAAACCCCCCGCCAGTCGCGCCGGAATCCCGATCGACCTCAGCATAATTGTCAGTACCGTCGAAAAGTGGTCTGGATATCCACCTGTAACTTTTTTGCCATCCTGGGTATTTTTGTAACCAAACAGAAAACCTTCGACTAAATCTTCACCTTCCTCTAAGTAAGGCAAAGCTTTTTCTATTTTGTAATTAGGATTTTGCTTTAAATATTGAGCTAAGTACAAAGCTTTTTCGTAAGGAGAATCGATCGGTCTGTCTGACTGAGATACTCTAGTTCTTGCTGCCAATATTTCTTCAGTTTTTTCTCGCACCTTCTGGGCAATTTTAGGCGGCACATCCAAATAGAACTTGCGAATATTTTTCGGGTAATTAGTACCAGTTTTTCCTAACAAAGCTCGATCGCGAAAAGGCACATTTGAAATCACCGTATAAGTCACGCCCTCCGCTAATTCCAAAGGCGATCGCAAACCCCCCTCGGCATCAACCGCCACCTCTGTCGTCGGAAAATAAAGTTCCCTCGGCTTGTTTAAAGCCGGAATCAAATTCGGCAACTGAGCAACAATAGTATAACTTTGAATCACCTCTTGAGTGCGAGGCGCATTGGGAAAAGGATTCAGATAAAATTGATAAGACCAGCGAGGTCTATTCACCTTTTGAGCTTGTTCGTTGCGAGAAATTTCCCAACCCTGACCGGTGTATTTGTCGAATCCCAACACCCGCCAAAAACCCGCAGCCTGCGATCGCACGCGCATCACCACTTGGGGTTTCATTTCCCCCCGCAAATTTTGATTAATGCGCTGGTTGAAACCGTAATAAAAAGTAGAGTCTACCTCTCCTGGCCCAGAGTCTGGGTTTCTCCCCCTTCCTCCGCCAGTCCCTTTTTCATTTCCCCCTCTGACATACCCTGGATTCAGAATGCTGCGCGAGTCAAACTCCCCCTGATATTGAATAGGAGCACTCACCGGAAAAGTCCGCAACTGATAGCCAGGGAGGCGCGGCAAAAACGCAAAAATAGTCAGCCCCAACCCGACAGTTATCAGCAGCAGCCAACCAAAATACTTTGGGGATAAAGTAGCAGCAAATAGCGACAGGCTTTCATTTTTCCCTTTACCTTGTGCTTTTTCGCCAATGGATTCTGGCTTCACAAATCCCAAGCGCGATCGATAATCCAAAACCAAAGTCGGAAGCGCTAAAGCCAAAAACACCAACAACAGCGGCGCAAAAGTCAAGGTTTGGCTGAGAGTCGCTGCTACCCCTAACAAAATTAGCCCGATTACCATCGAGTAGCCTAAATCCTTGCGGCGAGGCAAATCGAAACTGTGCAGCACTTGAAGTTGGATTAACAGTTGCGCCAAAACTAACCGCGTATCATTCAATTCTCCCACCAAGCGGCTAAAAAAAGCGAACAGCGCCACCAGCATTCCAATAGCTATGCAGAACTTAGCAGCGACATTGCGATCGCGGCGGCGGTACCAACTCCAAGTTGCTCCCACAATACTAACAGGCACAGCCCACAGGTTCAGGGCTTCTTCAGCAGCAACGTCAGTAGCTACAATTCCCACAATTACCAACAACTGAACTAGGATTCGCAGCAGTAAAGAATCCTCAATCACCGGCGGAGGCATGGCCTCAATCTGCTCCCACAGCTTACCCAAAATAGGTATATTTCGCAGGTTATCAGTTGTCATGTGCACCCATCCAAGTCAACGAGCAGTAGATTGTAGATTGGAGATTTTAGATTTTAGATTGACTCCACCGATGAATCTGCGGGCTTTAACTAAGATCTAAAATTTTTGGCTTTCCACGACAGTAGTCGAGGAATTGCATTTGTTTTTGTGTGAGGTCAAACCAGCGAGTAAAAACCTAAATTATTTACTCTAATTAGACCTTTCTAGTTGCTATCTTGTCCGGTTAAAATTGGACGAATAGCAAACATCAAAGGTCTGGTCTCGAAGTTTTGGAATCGAACTTCTAGAGCATAAGTCTTGTTCGGTTGTGGATCAAACAACTCCACACTTAAATGCCCGGAATTCGGACGATGTGCAGTTGCTTCGGCATCTCCTCCCTTGAGTTCCAAACTTCCTGCCCCCGGAAATTGGCAGTCCACTCTTAAACACGGCATTTGCTGTTCTCTGTTGCGGTTCGACAGGTATTGAGCTTCCAGAGTTAGCGAACCCAAACCAGTCAGCCACTCCCGCGAAACAGGCGGCTGATTCACAGGACAATCCAAAGTTAGAGACTCAATGATTTCCCTCGCGGCCAACAGCGACAGCACCATTTGTTGATCGGTACTCGCGGCTTCGTAAGTCGGGAAATCTTCTAAATCTAGAAGTCCCCGCAAAGAACCTCGAAGCACTAAACCAGCTAACTCGTTGAGTTCGTGAGACTGGCCCGGAAACAAGCTATCTACAGCGCGAACTAACTTCGATCCCTGCCGCAGCGACGACATTACCAGTTCCTGACAAGGTTCTAGCAGTTGAGCAAAAACCCCTTGGGCGATCGGAATTGGCAGGCGGCCCCACCTGATATTTTGTAGTTGGGGAGTCCAGAGGTGTAGGGGAGGAACCCATTGCGGGGCTACATCGTCTGGGTAATCGTGGTCGTAGCTTTTGAATTCTGTTTCCCAGGGGAACAGCGGCGGGTTAGATTCAATTTCGGCTCTAAGCCTTTCTTTTAACAAGGTCTGAAAACGGTCTTGCACGGTCGGTATTTCTCCAATTGTCTGCGGTTGTGCGGGTGCATTGCTGTGCGCCCCCACTTGATAGTCCAGCGGGTCTGGTTCGTCCCATTCCCAGTATTCCACCCCGGAATTGTCTTCTGTGTCGCCCCACTCTTCTGAGCGAGGGGATGGATAGAGGTTTTCCTCATCTTCGTTAGAGGTATTCGCCGGCGCCTGCAATATCCAGTCTAAAAAATGGCGATCGAAAGCCTCTGCATCCCTGTTCGTTTCGTTATTCATCACTAGATGCCCCTTCTCCGGAATCTGAACGATTTCGCAATTCCCAGGCAAGTTCCAGCAATTTAAACCACCGTTTCTGTACCTGGGCTACCGTGCTGCCGAGGCTTTGCGCGATCGCTGACTCTGACAGACCTTGTTGTTTCAACTTTAGCAAACGCTGTCCCTCTGGACCAATTTGCTCGCCAAACGCCTGCCACTGAGAAGGCAGCAAACCCAAATTGCGGTCTAAGTCTGCTTCAAGCCACTGGTGAACGAGTTCCCAGCGGTGCGACATGGCGAACCTGAGCAAATGGTACTTGAAGCGCTGCTGCAAATAGTCTCTTTGGCGGGGAGTTATGCCCAGAAGCGACTCTATTTCATTAGTCGGCAAGTCTTGCAAGCGCAGCACGAAGTAATCGGCGCAGTCTTGTTGGTTGCGCTCTTTCAAGTAACCCACTAATTCGTCAATCACATTTTGCCGCAGAGATTCTGACTCGTCACCTAGGGGACGAATTGCCGCCGAACCCTGTCCGGCCATCGCTTCCCGCACTGAGTGCACCGAGGTGTCGTTCCAAGTTTGGTCGGAATCTGAAGCCCCTCCGTCGGCGGCTTGTTCCATATCTACGGAGGTTTCTTTGGGCTGCTGCTGGGAAAAGGTTTGGGCCCGTAAAATAATTAGTTGCTGGCTCCGGTTCCGAGGTAAAGGAATGCGCCGCTTGCCGAAGCGCTCTACAAAGGCCATGTACTCTGCTAGTTCTAAGCGAGTGCGGGGACTGTAGGTGGGTGGCAGTTGGGTTTCGCGCCGGAATGCCTTTAAAGCTTCGAGATAAAATCCTTGCAAAAAATCTTTGATCAGTTCTACTCGCGCCTGATAGCTAGACTGCACCTGGGGAGGGGTGATGTAGCGATAGACGATCGCGCTGAGGGTACTGTGCAATTCTACTCGCCCGGGCCCGGAGCCTAAATTGTAATAGTGGAGGCATTGTTGCAAGCGGTGCTGAGCGAGGGTCTGGGCTGAACCTTCTATATCTCCGGAGGCTTGAATCCGCTGGCTTTCAGTGCATATCCTGTTGACTTCTGCTGCGAGTCGCCCTGCTACATCTTGGCAGTTCTGCTCTGACGCGCGAGTGGACTTTTTAAGTTCGTCTAACAGCAGTTGAAATATGGTTTCCACGCTCTGGCAGATTTCCCGCATGATGGTTTACAGCTAACAATGAAATTAGCACAGTTAGTAAAAGTATGGATAAATCTTTCCTACCGCTACTTTACCCCGTATTCCCCAGATAGGACAAACTGCAATGCCTTCGAGCTCCTCCTTCGCGTAAACACAGAGGACTGGTTTTTTTATCTCTCCTGGAGGCGCCATCCGTTAAGAACCAGGTTTCAACAGTTGCCATAACGATGGTTCATCAGAGTGTCGGGTTTGACAAAGCCTTCATGGGGGCCCAAAACGCTACACTGCCGTTGATACCTTCGGCTTAGTGCTGTGGTGGTCACAGCAGCGTAAGTGTTCCTGAAGGTGAAGCGAGCACCCAACTTCTCCCGGCGGTCTACTAGATGGGGCGAAGGGTTTCACGGCTGTATTTGATTTGGGTCTTCGGCCACTTTTGCCATAAAGTTTAGACGGCGATCGCCCCTCTGTTTCTTGGCAGCATCCTTGAGCGTCTATCTAACGGTTTGACTCAATATCCTTTCTAGCATCACAATCACAGAGGTCAGCACTGCTCATGTCAGAAAATCTGTTTCCTAGCCTTCTAGGATAACTGGGGTATATTTAATTCCAAGTCCCCTATGTCGTCATTTAAAGCAGCCCACACAATTAAGTGTGTGAGATGTTGGTTAACTAAGACGTAAATTCCTTGATTTTTACTAACAACCAGAGGGCAGCCTTTTTATATAGCGGGATCGAGCGGGGGCTCACCTGCCGCCCAATCGGTGCGATCGCCAAACAAAGGCGCTTGGGAACAATAAGTTTGATTGCATCTATCTAAGGGTATCAATATTGCAATTACTGTAACCTGAAAAGCAGATATTTTACTAAAGTGCGATTGTCTTCGATCGTCCTCTGGGTTGATGTAAGTTGCTGGCGTAATTTGTTCTAATAAATGTAAAGTTAGAGCTGAAGGAAAAATTTTCAATGCGTAAGTTAAACATAGGCTTATCGGACGAGCAGCGTGCAGGCGTTATCGAACTATTGAATCACGACCTGGCAGATGCTTATCTGCTGTTAATCAAAACCAAAAAGTATCACTGGGATGTAGTGGGCCCGCAGTTTAGATCGCTCCACCAGTTGTGGGAAGAACACTATCAGGCGTTAACAGTAAATATCGATGCTATGGCCGAACGGGTGAGAACTTTAGGTGGCTATCCAATTGGTACTGCTGAGGGTTTTCTGAAGTATGGCTCGATTAAAGAACATATCGGTGATTTGCCTTTGGCTACGGAAATGGTATCGCGTTTAGTTGACGACCACGAACTGATTATTCGCAATCTCCGCCAGCACGTCGAACAGTGCGGTGAAGAGTTTAAGGATGACGGAACTGCAGACTTTTTGACGGGTTTGATGGAACAGCACGAACAAATGGCTTGGATGTTGCGCTCGTTTATTGAAGGGGAATCCCTTGCGCCAGACGGCCAACAGCCACAAGCTCAAACTCCTACAGCTTCTCACGCTTAGAGAAATTAAGTAGGAGGAACAAGGAAAAAGGGAAAATTTATATTTTTTATTTAACCCTCTTTCCTGATTCTCGATCGACCAATCAGGCAGAATTAAACGCTCTCTAGCTTCCTCAAAAACCCGGTTTCTTCAAAAAACCGGGTTTTTTAATGTCGGGTTGATGTAGATTTTCTATTTTCTAAACTATGAAATCGCATTCTTTCGTATACCTGCGATGGCAACATTCTGTGAGCTTTCGTCCGCGTCTCAATCCTGGCCAGTGTCGTCCCTTCACTCGATTCTGATGCTTGTTTTAACTCTAACCTTGATTCAGTTAGCGGTGTAACTATTATTTTTAATATACTTTCTATTAAGAGCAGGTACAAATTGTGGCGCAAAAGTGCCATTAATAAATCTTCTTTGAAAGCTCGATACAGCCAAGATAATGTACTCCGGTGATTGCCGCTGCGGTTGCTTTTGACAGCTAAGTAAATGTAAAAATTGCTGCTAGACCACCGATAAATGCTGCTGGGAATGTCGGGATGTTGCTGCAGGATATCTGCCATAATTAAAGAATGAGATTTTGCCATTGCTGCATAGTTGCTAGACATACTGCTGGCAATCTGCCGATAGCCAACTAAGTATTCTGGTACGACTTTAAATTGATAATGTTCGGCTATGCGGAGGTGAAGTTCCCAGTCTTCGCAGCCTTGAGCGTTTTCTAGTTTAAGTTTGCCGTTGTAACCGCCGACTTTTGCAAAACAAACGCGGCGGATTAGAGATGAGCTGGCATTGCCTATAAAATATTTATAAATTAATGATGTGTAAACTTCTCCTTCGATGGTGGAGTTATAAAATCCACCTGTGAGCAAGTCTTTTTCATTTATATCAACCGACCAGGAATAGACAACTCCGACAGAGGGTGGTGAGAAAGTCAGGCATTTTACTTGTTTTTCTAGGTTTTGCGGATACCAAATATCATCGGCATCGATGGGAGCAATATATTCGCCTTTGGATTTTTCAATTGCTAGGTTGCGGGCGACGGCGACGCCGGCATTTGATTGGTGGAATAAGCTGAGCCTGCTATCTTTTTGAGCAAAAGATTGGACTATTTCGGCTGTTGTATCTGTAGAGCCGTCATCAACTACTAAAACTTCTATGTTTTGATAAGTTTGAGATAAAACAGACTCTAAGGTTTTAGCAATAAAATTGTCAGCGTTGAAAGCTGGTATGATGACTGAAACTAATGGCTGATTTAAAGTGTTTTGTGAGGAATTCATGTAATGTAAAAAATGGTTTAGGTAAAACTTTTGGTTCACAGGGAGCTGGCTAAGGGTATGTTAGCAAATTACCAAAGCTCGATCGTACAACGTCGGAAATTTTAAGACGTATATTTAAAATATATTGCCAAAACTCATAAAATGTGCATTGAGTCCGCAGTCGCGATCGAGACTTGGTGCAGGAGTATCTCGCGGATGAGGTCTCTAAAATAAATTGTACCGCGCAAGTCCTGACAGCTTCCGGGTGTCCGTATAAACGATGTTTGATTTTATACGGTGTGCTTACTTATAAAATCAAAGTCTTGTGCATTGCAACACAGCGGCATCAAAATGCTGCTGGGGCTTTTTCCCAAGTTTACACAAACAATGATATATTTAAAGATTTTGTAAAGCTGTTGTCTACCTCAGGTCAGTCTCAGCAAGATATGGCGTAAAATAGAGGTAAGAATGGGGAAAATCAAATCGAAAATACCAAAAAAAATCTAGTTGAAGACAAACAGAAATCGAGTTATAAATAAAAAAGTAGAGCTGATTTTACCCTTCGTAAAGTAGCACCAATAAAATTCCAGCAAATTTTAGCCCCTGCAATTTAAACAATTTAGGTAATGATTTCTACCGCCGACCCCACTGTATCCGTTATTATCCCAGTCCACAACGGGGGCGCTTACTTCCGCACCTGTTTGTCAAAACTGGCTCAAGCTGTGCCCAGGCCGATCGAGATTATTGTAGTAGCAGATGGCGAAAGCGACGGTTCTTGGCGTCTGGCCAAGGAATTCGGCGCCAAAGTCATCAGGATTCCCGAGTGCGGGGGGCCAGCGCGGGCAAGGAATTTGGGTGCCCAAGCTGCAAAGGGAGATATTCTATTTTTTGTGGATGCTGATGTCGCTGTTTGTCCAGAAGCCGTGGGCTATGCGATTTCGGTGTTCAAAAATAATCCTTACTTAGCTGCTTTCATTGGTTCTTACGACGATGCTCCTGGAGATCCTGATTTTCTATCGCAGTACAGGAATTTGCTGCATCACTACGTACACCAAACAGGTAACGAAGAAGCTTCGACTTTTTGGGGCGCTTGCGGAGTGATTCGCCGGGAAATTTTTTTGCAAATGGGTGGCTTTAATGAGAGTTACCGCCAAGCTTCGATCGAAGATATTGAGTTCGGCTACCGTTTGAAACAAGCAGGTTATAACATTCGGCTGTGCAAAACCTTGCAGGTGAAGCATTTAAAGCGGTGGAAACCTATGGGTATGGTGAAAGCTGACTTTTTCTACCGAGCACTGCCTTGGACAGAACTGATTTGGCGCGATCGCAAATTGAATAACGACCTCAACTTGCAAGTTTCAAACCGCATCAGCGTGATTTTAACTTATGCAGTCCTGCTGGCAATTTTGGGAACCTGCTGGTCGCTGAGCTTTTTGCTACTGGCTGGTTTGCTGGCTATACCACTGGTAGCAATTAATGCACCACTTTACAGATTTTTTCACCGTAAACACGGTATCCTATTTGCCCTGAAAACTATTCCGTGGCACTGGCTTTTCTATTTTTACAGCGGACTGGCATTCGCGATCGGGACAGGTCGCTACTTATACCAAAAAAAGCCTGTGACTGGGAAAGTTAGGTTGCCGGTATCGGCTCAATAAATTAAGGCAAATTGTACTTAAACATCAAATCGATCGAGAGTTTCTCAGGGTATTCACGGGTGCATCTATCCCTTTGACAAGTTATAAATAACTGTATAGTTTTGATAAAAAAGCTGGAGGTAGGCTGAGTGAAACATTATCCTGTTGCGATCGTCGGTGCAGGTCCTGCGGGCTTGACTGCTGCCTACGAGCTAGTCAAGCAAGGCATTATCCCTGTTGTACTAGAAAAAGGTGATAAAGTTGGGGGAATAGCTCGCACCGAAAGCTACAAAGGCTATCGTTTCGACATTGGCGGCCACCGCTTTTATACTAAAGTTGAAGCCGTGCAGCAGTTGTGGCAAGAGGTGCTGGGAAATGAGTTTATTAAAGTGCCGCGATTGTCGCGAATTTTTTATCAAGGTAAATTTTTTAACTATCCTATCAGTGCCTTCAATACTCTCTTTAATTTGGGCATAATTGAGAGTACGCTGATTATTTTGAGTTATCTGAAAGTGAGAATTTGGCCGCTTCGGGAAGAAAAAACTTTTGAACAGTGGGTGATCAATCGTTTTGGCGAACGCTTGTATAAAACATTTTTTAAGACTTACACTGAAAAAGTTTGGGGCATTCCTTGTTCGGAAATTCAAGCAGATTGGGCGGCGCAGCGGATTAAAGGATTGTCGCTGACGACAGCAATTATTAATGCTTTGTTTGGCAGCAACGACACTAAAACATTAATCAAAGAGTTTGATTATCCGGCTTTGGGGCCGGGGATGATGTGGGAAAAGTTCGCGGAAGCTGTGGAGAATAAAGACGGCAAAGTTTATCTCGATACTAAAGTCATTAGCTTTGAGCGTGAAGGTAATAAGATTAAAAGTATTACTGCGGAGCAAAACGGAGAAGTAGTTCAATATTCGGCGGATAATTTCATTACGAGTATGCCGATATCGGCACTGGTAGCAAGACTGAAACCGCAGCCGCCAGAAGAGGTATTGCACGCCGCGCGATCGCTCAAATATCGAGATTTTTTGATTGTATCGCTGATTGTCAATCGCAAGGATTTGTTTCCTGACAACTGGATTTACATTCACTCCCCCGAAGTCAAAGTTGGACGAATTCAAAACTTTAAGAATTGGAGTGCCGCTTTAGTTCCCGACGCCAGCAAAAGTTGTTTAGGAATGGAATATTTCTGTAGCGTAGGCGACGACGTTTGGGAAATGTCGGATGCGGAACTTATCGAATTAGCAACTCGCGAGTTGGTTGGTTTGGGTTTAGCAACAACTGCCGAGGTGGAAGATGGAGTTGTCATACGCCAACCCAAAGCTTATCCAGTCTATGATGGCGAATATCGAGGACACTTGCAGGTACTTGAAGGTTTTGTGAAGGGAATTGAGAATTTGCAGACGATCGGGCGAAACGGTATGCACCGATACAACAACCAAGACCATTCCATGCTGACGGGAATGCTGGCTGTGAGAAATATTCTCGGCGAAAAGCACGATTTGTGGGATGTGAATACTGAGCGATCGTACTATGAAGATTTTAGTGTCGATCGATCAAAAGAAAAAAAAGATTCGTCTTTAATCTCGCAATCAACCTGATTTGACGCTGGAGGGTTGAGAAAGGGAAAGGAAATCTGTATTTTCCTTTCCCTTTTAGTTTTTAACTGATTTAACTGGTTTTAATTGGTTTTAACTGCTTCCCCGGAAGATCCTGGAAACCCATTGAGCGAGGCTCTGCCTCGTTTGCTGGCTCGGTACGCCTTCCCAGGAAGAGCACGGGAACGAGAGAAACAGCTTGTTGCAGTGGTGTGTCTGAATAGTTCAAGTAAAACTTGAAAATCTGTGCTAACTCTTGACTTACAGACTTACAGAGTGAAAATATGCTAAAACGCAAGCAACAAACAAACCAACCTATGAACTTTTCCCAGAAATCAGGGGGCAAAAGTGCCACACCCCCAAAAACCAACTCAACACAGAATCTCGGCGTCGCAGGATTGCGGAAATTACTTTTTGCCGCCGGAATAGCCTCTCTGTGCGCTAGCTGTCAAAATCCTCCAGCACCCACCGCCACAACTCCCGGAGGCAGCCCCGGAACCAGTCCCGCAGCCACTCCCGTCGCAGTCAGCAGCCCCGGAGACCCAAATACTGTCAAAATTGTCTCCATGCTGCCGATGACAGGCAGCGCCTTGGGCCAAGCTCAAACAATGGTCAACGGCATCCAACAAGCACTCGCCGAAACCGATTCCAAAGCTTGCGACGGCAAAATCAAAATCCAATACGAAGTTTACGATGACGCCACCGCCGCCGCCGGCAAATGGGACCCAGCCCAAGTAACGTCGAACTCCAACAAAGCCGTCGCTGACGGTTCGGTAGTTGCCGTCATCGGTCACTATAACTCCGGTGCCGCGAAACTTTCCATTCCCGTGCTCAACCAAGCTAACATCGTCATGATCAGTCCGGCCAACACTTATCCGGGACTGACTAAACCAGGAAAAGGCGAAGCCAAAGAACCCAACGTTTATTATCCCGCAGGCACTCGCAATTTCACCCGCGTTGTCCCCGCTGACGACCTTCAAGGGGCTGTAGCTGCCAACTGGGCGAAATCTTTGGGCGTGCAAAAAGTCTACATTCTCGACGACCAAGAACTCTACGGCAAAGGCATCGCTGATGTTTTTGAAGCAACTTCTAAAAAGTTGGGAATTCAAGTCCTCGGAAGAGAGGGAATTGATATTAAAGCTAGCGACTACAAGGCGTTAATGAATAAGATCAAAGCTTTAAATCCCGACCTGATTTACTTCGGTGGCACTACTCAGAGCAATGCCGGACAAATAATTAAAGACATGAGAAATGTCGGGATGGCGGCTGATGCAGTTAAGTTCATGGGACCCGACGGCATTAAAGAGCAAGCTTTAATTGACGCGGCGGGCAAAGATGCCGAAGGAATTTACGCTACTTTTGGCGGCTTGCCTCCTCAAGAATTGACTGGTGTCGGTGCGAAGTGGTACGAAAGTTACAAGGCAAAATATAATGCTGAACCGGAAGCTTATGCAGCTTACGCCTATGAAGCTGCTAAAGTTGCGATCGGCGCAATTAATAAAGTTTGCAAAAATGACCGCGCTGCTATCCGCGAAGCTGTATTAGCCACTAAAGATTTTAACGGGGTACTCGGCACTTGGAGTTTTGACACCAATGGCGACACGAGCTTGACTACAATGTCAGGAAATGTTGTTAAAGGTGGCAAGTGGGAGTTCGTGAATGCGCTCAAGACCGAATAATTAATCAGAAGGAAGAGGGAAGAAAGAAGAGGTAAGAAGGAAGAAAAATTTTTCAAGTTTTTTAATTTCCAAATTTCCAATTCCCAACTCCCAATTCCCAATTCCCAATTCCCAATCACTCAAAAATATGAAGAACTGGAAAACTATTCTCTTATATCTAGCTGTAGTTTATATAATTTTGCTATTAGGTCCGATCGCAGGATTTGATTTGCCAAAAATTGTGGGGGAAATAGTCAGCAGTCCTGAAGTTTTGATTCAACAATTATTAGTTGGTCTTGTCAACGGCGCGCTGATTGCAATTATTGCTTTGGGTTACACTATGGTTTATGGCATTATTGAGTTAATCAATTTTGCTCACGGCGATTTGTATATGTTAGGTGCTTTTGCTTCCCTAACCGTGTTCGGGGCTTTTGGGATGCAAGATGGCGCACCTTTAGGTATTGCTATACCGGTGATGTTACTCGCTTTAATTGTATGTTCGGTATTTTGTGCGGGGCTGAATATTGTTGTAGAAAAGTACGCTTACCGGCCTTTGCGAAATGCTCCTCGTTTAGCTCCTTTAATTTCAGCGATTGGAGTTTCTTTTATTTTCCAAAATATGGGCTTGTTTTGGGGAGGGTTGAAAGCTTTTATCCCGGTGATGGGTTCTAATTCTGCTGCGCCGAAAAGTTTTCCCGATTTGTTGCCGCGAGTTGATATTTTCAAAGCTTTGGGAATTCAAACGAGTATTGTATTTACTACGAAAGATTTAATTGTGTTGGTGGTGGCGGTGGTATTGATGGTTTTGCTTCATGTGTTTGTCCAGTACACTCGTCTGGGAAAGGCGATGCGGGCAACGGCTCAAAGCCGCGATGCTGCTAAAATTATGGGCATTAATGTGGATCAGATTATTGCTCTAACTTTTTTGATCGGGGGAGCTTTGGCGGGTTCTGCTGGGATTCTGGTTGGTCTGTACAATAATACTATTGTTTTTACGATGGGGTTTACGGCGGGCTTGAGGGCTTTTACGGCGGCGGTTTTGGGGGGTATTGGCAATATTGTGGGGGCGATGTTAGGAGGGGTTTTGATTGGGTTGCTTTCGTCTTTGAGCGATCAGTATTTGTCGAGCCGCTGGACTAATGCTTGGGTGTTTGGCGTTTTGGTGGTGATTTTGGCTTTTCGGCCAGGCGGTTTGTTGGGCGAGAATGTTCAGGAGAAGGTTTGAAGTTGCGCGGTTAAAATAATGGCAAGAGACATTTAAGTATATCAAAAAAAACATCGCACCCAAACCCCCGACTTCTTTAAGAAGTTGGGGAACTAAAAGCGATAGCGTTTTACGTTTTAGGTTATTTTACGTTTTAAATATTCCCAGGTTTGATCCAGGCAAAAACTTCGCCTAAAGTCAACTGCATTTCCGGCATAAAATTGGGGATCGGAAGTATATCTGTTGGTTCTTGCAAAGAAATAGGCTGCTGCCTTGCGGGATAGGCTAAAATGTTTTTTTCATCGGGATCGAGCAACCAACCCATCTGACAACCGGCATTCAAACAGTGCAAAATATTGTTTGTGACTTTGGTTTGGCTTTGGGCTGGGGACAATATTTCTATTGTCGAGTCTGGGTGAGCATTAAATGTATTGGCAATTTCGCCGTCAGCGTCTAGGGGAATGCGATTCCAAACAAAAATCGCGACATCGGGAACAATAGAACGTCCGCCAAAGGTGCAGCGAAGTTCTGGAAATGCCCAAACAATCCGCTGAGGTTTGCCCGCTGCATTAACCCTCGTGATGAGTTCTCCCTGAATTGTGCTGTGTTTTCCTTGCGGCATAGGTTTTTGTAAAATCGCACCTTTGATGTATTCGCTAGCGGGTTTGGTTTCTGGGAGTTGCAAAAACTCGTCGAGGGTGATAGTTTTTTGAGGTGCTTGTACCATATAGCGATCGCCCGTTTGAAGTGTGTTGCGGTAACAGTTCCAGTATATTTGAAGTTTCGATCGCTGTGGTGAAACAATCGCTCTCAAAAGACTCTAAACTGTAGCTAGCCCGCTCACCAGTTTCCCGAACCAGCCGTCGATCGAGTTGCTTGAGGCAGAAATTGGCACTGCCCGCGTCAGTCGCATCTATAAAACTGCGATTCCTAGCAATCTGGCATCTAACTACTGACTGCTGACTAATAACTAATGACTAATAATTTATTCCTATGTCAAAAAAAATAATTAATGCGATCAAATCGAGCGGTATTTTAGGGGCGATCGGCTCTTTGACTGTTCTGTTATTCGGGGGTTGGAGCGGCACCGTGATCGGCTGGCTGATGGGTACGGCGGCAGGGTTTATGAGTTGTCGGGTTCAGAAGGTTTACAGCCCGAAAATGGGTGCGACTATCGGCAGTTTAGCAGGATTGGGATTGGGAGTTTGGCTATTAGTTGCAAGTGTGGTAGAAGGGGTTTTGATTAGACCTTTGTCTGGTCAATCTGCTGTTGCTTTTCCGACGACGCTGCTGTACGGGATTTGCAGTTTGACGATCGCAATTTTGACAGCTACGTTAATGGGGGCTTTGCAGGGTTTACAAGGAGAACGCCAGCGGCTGGCAACTCTGGTGACATTAGCTTTTATTCTAATTCTGTTTCCGTTTATCGACATTCAAGCTCAGACTGGGTGGATAGCTACTGTAGTACAAATTCAAATCTTTATTATGTTGGCGCTGGGTTTGAATATTACTGTGGGTTTTGCGGGTTTGTTGGATTTGGGATATGCGGCGTTTTTTGCGATCGGCGCTTACACAACGGCTTTGCTATCTTCTGGGCAGTTAAATATTGCTTGGAACTTTTGGGTGGTACTGCCGATAGCGGCTGGTGTAGCTGCGATTGCGGGTGTAATCCTCGGTATTCCGACACTGCGGCTCAAGGGCGATTATTTGGCGATTGTTACCCTCGGTTTTGGCGAAATTATCCCGGTTGTCTTTAGGAATTTAACGGCGATTCGGATCGACGAACCAGTCTCGAAGATTGTTGCTTCCCTGTTGGGTAAACCTGAGTTGGTGCTGTGTCTGGTTGGGTGCGATCGACCTTTTAACCTCACCGGCGGCGAAGCGGGAATAAACCCGATCGGGCGTCCATCTCTCCCCATTGTCGGCACTTTCAGCACTGGCAACTACTTTCCCTGGTACTACCTAATTTTGCTGCTAGTTGTCTTCGCTTACTTCATGATTTCGCGGCTGCGAGATTCCCGCTTGGGGAGGGCGTGGAATGCCATGCGCGAAGATGAATTAGCGGCTAGTGCGATGGGGATTAACCTGGTCAAAACCAAACTTTCGGCTTTTGCGATGGGAGCGACGTTTTCGGGGTTTGCAGGCGCATTTTACGCCGCCTATATCAGCGCGATTTTTCCCAGCGTTTTCGATTTCTCGGTGTCGGTAATCATCCTGTGTATGGTGATTTTAGGCGGTTTGGGGAACATGACGGGGGTGATTTTGGGCGCTATCATTATCATGTCTGCCGATCGGCTTTATCTGCCACAATTAGCGCAAGTTCTCAAGGGTTTTCTGAATACTTTTGTACTCCCCAGGATTGCAATTCCCCAGTTGCAAGAGTTTCTCGCCACCAGTTTAGACCCGATTCAAATGCGCTTATTTCTCTTCGGCCTAACTCTTGTTGTCATGATGCTCGTGCGGCCGGAGGGGCTGATTCCTGATAAGATACACCAAGCTGAACTGCATTCGGATGCTGAAGCGAGCAATGAGTCTTTAGCAGATTCGAGAAGTCAATAGGTAGGTAAGGGCAAAAACCATAGTATTTTGTAGGCAGGTTTAGCTAAGAATCTAGGATGCAAGGGAGTTTAGGGGTATAAACACCCCCGTCCCCATCTAATGTTTATTTGTAACCAACTACTTAGTAAGGGTGAAAGATTAGCCATGAAAAATGTAACTGGTACTGCTTTTATCGTTGCGGAATTTAGAGCCGAAGAGAATGAAGAGGCAATTCCTCTCTATACTGATAATGTAGTCAAAATCTGGCTGAATGAGGAAACAAAAAAAGTAGCTAGCCAAATAGCTCAAAACTCTCCCGCCGCTAAAGAAATGATTAAGTTGCGGACTAAATATTTTGATGATGTTTTGTCCAATCAAATTTTAGGAGGTTGCAAACAAGTAGTTATTTTAGGTTCGGGTTTGGATACTCGCGCTGCTAGAATTAATGGAGAAGGAGTGATTTATTTTGAAATAGATGACCGCGCGACTCTTCAATTAAAAGAAGAAACTCTCAAAGCTAACAAAGTTACTGCTAATGTTCGCTACCTTCCCGGCGATTACGTAAAAGACGGTTTAATCTCCTTGCTGAAACAAAGTGAATTTGATTTCACTCGACCGACATATTTTTTGTGGGAAGGTAACACTACCTTGCTTGACAAAAAAGATGTAATATTTGTGTTAGAACAAATTCGCGACAATGTTAATAATTTTCGAGTGTCCTTTGATTATATGTCGGAAAAGGTAATTTTGAGAACTACGGGCTACCAAGATATCAATGATTACATAGATAAATACGAAAGTATGTATGCACCCTGGATTACTGGGTTTGAAAACATTGCAACTTTGGCTGATGAACTCACTCTCAAAGTTATTGAAGACTTTTCGACTGCAGATTTGCACGCACAATATCGCCCTCGCCGTTCTCTAGAATCTAATCTTTTTAAGTTTTATTGTGTTTGTACGTTAGAGAATCTGTCGTAAAATTTCCCAAATTGATTCGCGAGCTTTTACCCTTGCACTACTATAAAATTTTAGAAAACACAACCAAAATGTCATTATTAGAAGCACAGCAACTTACAATGCGATTCGGCGGTTTGACGGCAGTCAACCAGGTTAGTTTAACATTGGAAAAAGGCTCGATCGCCAGTTTGATCGGCCCCAACGGTGCCGGAAAAACCACATTTTTTAATATGCTTACCGGCATCTATAAACCGAGTGGAGGGCAGTTGGTACTTGAAAATAAAAATATCACGGGTTTGCCTCCCGATCGCCTGACAACTTTCGGAATTGCTAGAACTTTTCAAAATATCCGCTTGTTTAACAACATGACTGTGCTGGATAATGTTTTAGTAGGTAGACACTGCCGATTGAAAACAGGTTTGTTGGGTGCAATCCTCCGCCCTCCCGCTGCGAATCTGGAGGAGCGGGAAGCTAAAATAAAAGCGCTCACTATGCTTGATTTTGTCGGTTTAGGTGCTTCTAAAGCGCTGGAGTTGGCAAAAAACCTTTCCTACGGCGACCAGCGCAGATTGGAAATTGCGAGAGCCTTGGCTTCCGATCCGAAAGTGTTGCTTTTGGACGAACCGACTGCGGGGATGAACCCGAACGAAACTGCTGATTTAACTCGCTTTATTTACCGAATTCGCGATGAGTTGAATTTGAGTATTTTGCTGATTGAACATGATATGAAAGTGGTGATGGGAATTAGCGATCGCGTGAGTGTTATGGAGTACGGTACTAAAATTGCGGAGGGAACTCCAGATCAAGTTCGCGCCGATCCTCGCGTAATTGAGGCATATTTGGGAAAAGAAGAAGATGGACATGGATAATGGGTATTGTGTGCCGACAGATAAGTGAGGTGGGCAGTGTGTATCCTCGGAATAAGGGATATAATTTACGGCAAATTAACCCAATAAAATTAGGGCGGGTTTACCAAAAATCTGTCATGCAAACCGATAATATTTATCAACCCGCCTAGGAAGACAGCATTTTATAACGAGCAATTCAACAGCAACGATAGGAGGTGCGCCTTGCACACCCTACGGATTAATATTCGGGGGTTTACCTAAACTTTTGATGTGACTTCCGACATTTGTTTCTTGTTTTTTCTCTGCATGACAAACAATCCTAAAAATATTGCAGTAGCTAATACTGTGTTAGGTTCTGGAACTGCTTCTGCTTCTGCGATATTTTTTTTAAATTCTACCAATGTTAAGTTAGTAGCGCTGTTGAATGTCCGGGAATACACCCCAGAAGTATACAGGAGGCTTGTTGCTGTACTTCCTTGAGCCATTAAATTAAAGTTAATGTTTGTTGGCTTAAAGCTTTGGCTGGCGAACCCACTCAAATAAATTCCCCCAGAAGAGTCTAAACCGCTGGCAAATTGAAAAGAGTCTAACAAAATGTTAGTAACAGTGTTAATCACCCAGAAAGATATACTGCCATTCGCCCTGGCGCGTTCGGATTGAGGGTTGTCCACTGATGTTAAAAGAGCTAAAAATGTCTGAAAATTGAATGAAAAAGTTTCTTCGGCATCAATGAAGAAGTCGCCGATCACTGCTGCTTGACTTTGGGCTAAACCGGAATAGTTATTCCCGCTGCCTATGACTCCACTTTGCGAGAGATTTGCTGCCAGCAATTCGTGACAGTTAGATATAAAAACTGCATCAGCGTTCGCTTGGCTAATAACTGAACCGGTGTTAGCTATTGTCTGAGCGTTAGTATTAGTATACGTACCTGTGTCAGTCGGGGTATGGCTGAAGTTGTCAATCGTTACTGCTGCCGCAGTACCGGCTATTGTGGCAGCACTACTGGGCGCAATACCTACACTCAAGCTGGTTACTAAAGGAGTTGCTAATAAAAATGCAATCGCTCCACTAATGTGATTGAATTTCATGGTAGATTTCCTTAAATTTGAAAACTTTTAATTGCTGTTATTGGTAACTTGTAGCGGTTGGTTTCGCTTACGAATTAATACTACCTATTTACTGAGAGATTTTTGTAAAGCTACTGTCAAGAAATCTTCGGTTTGATTAAAATTTCTGTAAAGTTGGTCGCCCGACTACTAAAAATAGATGGTATGGTAGCTCAGGCTAAGTCTTCCTCTAAGTAAAATTACTGCTTACTCTAAAAAAGTTAATTTTCAATAAATGCAATAAAAATTTATAATTAGTCTGGATAATATAATAAAGCACAAAGCAGAAAGAGTAATTATGTTGGAAATTAAAGACATTCACACCTACTACGGAAATATCCACGCTCTCAAAGGAGTATCGCTAACAGTCTCACAGGGAGAAGTTGTGACATTAATCGGCAGCAACGGGGCGGGGAAAACGACCACTCTCCGCACGATTCAAGGACTGCTGCGGCCGCGCCAAGGCACTATATTATTTGAGGGAAAGCCTTTAGAAGCACTATCTACAGAGGCGATAGTCCGTTTGGGAATTTCTCAAAGTCCCGAAGGGCGATTGATTTTTCCGCGAATGACGGTGCAAGAAAACCTAGAAATGGGTGCTTATCTCCGCAACGATACTCTCGGTATCAAGTCCGATATGGAAAAAGCATTAAATTTATTTCCTCGTTTGCGAGAAAGAATTAGTCAAAAAGGGGGAACTCTCAGCGGCGGCGAACAGCAAATGTTGGCGATCGCCCGGGCTTTGATGTCGCGCCCCCGCTTGTTATTATTGGACGAGCCGAGTATGGGATTGGCACCGATGTTAGTCAGTCAAATTTTTGGTATCGTCCGCGATATTAATGCTGAAGGAACAACTATTTTACTGGTGGAACAAAACGCCCGCATGGCTTTAAGTGTAGCCCACCGCGGCTATGTTATCCAAACCGGTCAGGTTGTAGTCGCTGGTACTGCTAGCGATTTGCAGTCAAATGAAACTGTTCGCAAAGCATATTTAGGTGAAGGTTAAATATAGGCATTGGGCATTGGGCATTGGACATTGGTTATTGAAACTGACAACTAACAACCAAAAACCAACAAATAACAAATAATATCGTTTCCGGTTGCATCGGTATTGTTCAAACAGTCAACTGTCCACAGTCAACAGTCAACAATTCCGGAGGAGTGTAACCGGAATTGATATAACAAATTACCCTATTTGCGATCGCAACTTCCCCGTTTCCAATTCCGTCTCAAAAGCCGCCCGCACCTTTTCCCACTCCGCTTGAGCTTCCAACAGGCGATCGCGCGCCGTACTCACATCAAAAACCTGTTCCCCTCCAGACTCAACCGCCGCGCGGCCCATATACTCCAATTCCTTGCAAACAGCAGAAAAAGACACGGCTCCTAAATTGGCGCTGCTCGACTTCAGCGTGTGAGAAGCCAGCTTCAAACTATCAGCATCGCCCAGAAAAATAGCCTCCTTAATAGTTTCTAAATGTTGCGGTGCGTCTACCAAATATATTTTAATCAGCTCCCCCAAAAAATCTGGGTCTTCATCATCGTCTAGCTCGCGGAGATTTTGCAAAATATGAAAATCAATCGGCGAATCAGCTCCCGGTTGAACGCTCGAAGATGCCGCAGAATCACTGTCAAGGCGATCGGAAATATCGGGATTGTTTTGCTCAGTAACCGCATCCAATTCATCCCGAATCAGAGGTGAGCACTTGCTCAAGGCGATCGCCAACTCTTCCCGGCGTACCGGCTTAGTAATATAATCGTCCATACCTGCTTCCAGACACTTTTCGCGATCGCCCTGCATCGCATTAGCAGTCATCGCAATAATTCTCGGCTTCTTGTTAGCAGGCCATTCCTGACAAATGCGGCGCGTCGCTTCCAACCCATCCATGTTCGGCATCTGCACATCCATCAGCACAACATCGTAAGATTGCCGCTTCAGCGCCTCCAAAACCTCCAACCCATTAGCTGCAATATCAGCCCGATATCCTATCCTGTCGAGTAAATGCGTAGCGACTTTTTGATTCACCACATTGTCCTCAGCCAGCAAAATCCGAATCTGACTAGAATTAGCTGCATCCTGTCCGGCAGAATTCGCCGCAACCTGCCTCAAAACAGCAGGCGTCCGCTGCACGCGGTGCTGTTCTTGAGAATTTTCAAAATACTTCAATCCCGAAGTCAAAGTCACCACATTTGAAACTTCTCCCCTACCGCTTCTGCCAGTAACATATCCAAAAACTTGCAACAACACATTATAAAACTGGGACTGTTTTAAAGGCTTAGTTAAAAAAGCAGAAAAATGTACTTCTGTAGTTTCAAGTTTTTTCCAAACTTCCGCCTTACTTAAATAAGTAAACAGCACCAAAGGTAGTGCTATTTTACGATGGTTTTTAACTTGGATGACATCCGGATTTAGACCCTCGTCGCGCGACAAATTGCTCAGCTCAAATTTCCGAATCTGCACAGCCAAAGCCACACCGTCCATATCTGGCAGATTCATCGCCAAAATAGCTAAATCGAGCGGCGAGTTTCCTTTGATGATTTCCAAAGCCTCAGCACCCGAAGTTACAGCCACGGGTATCATTCCCCAAGACTCTGCCTGCCGGATCAAAACTTGCCGGTTAATGGCATGATGCTCAACAATTAATAAGCGCTTACCAGCGGCAAATTCAGGCCTTTTTTCCTCAGCCCGGATGTCATTCGCTTCAGCAGTCACCGTGAAATAAAAAATCGAACCCGAACCCGATATTGACGGCGGAGTAAATTCTGCAGGCGACCTTCCAGCGATACTTTGTCCGATCGCAGAAACGGCCGGTTGAGACTTAGAACTTCCTGGAGTAACCTGGCTGACAACCCACATTGTACCGCCCATCATATCGCTCAAACGCTGGCTGATAGCCAGTCCCAAACCCGTCCCGCCGTAATGTCGCGTTGTCGAAGCATCCACCTGCGAAAAAGCTTTAAACAGGCGATCCATCCGGTCTGGCGGAATGCCAATTCCCGTATCTTGGACAGCAAATTGAATCTCGTATTGTCTGCTGCGTCCCAACTCTCCCTGGTTAATTGCTAGCGGTTGCGGCTCTAGAATATTAATTCTTTCCAGCAAACTATTAGTAGCTACCTGTTCAATTTGCCTAGCCGTACAGCACACCACAATTTCCCCAGATTCTGTAAACTTAACTGCATTGCCCAGCAGATTTACCAAAATTTGGCGCAACCTCGTGACATCTCCTAAAATGTTTTTCGGAACAGAATCATCAATAAAGTAAGCCAGCTCTAAACCTTTTTCTGAGGCTCTAGGAGCCAATAATTCCAGAGATTCTTCTATACAGTTTTGCAGCTCGAAGGGGCTGCGTTCCAAATCCAATTTTCCAGATTCAATCTTGGAAAAGTCTAGAATATCGTTAATAATAGTCAGCAAAGCATCGCCGCTGGTACGAATTGTCTCCACAAAATCCCGCTGTTCAGGAGTTAGTTCCATATCCAGCAGCAAGCCCGTCATCCCGATGACCGCATTCATCGGAGTGCGGATTTCGTGACTCATAGTCGCTAAAAATTCGCTCTTAGCTCTATTAGCAACTTCCGCCGCTTGTCGTGCATGATCCAAAGCTTCATTTTGCTCGGCTAACTGTCGCTGTCGCTGAACTTCCGTTTCTAAAAGTTGTGCTTGAGCTAAGGTAATTCCAACTTGAGCCGCAACATCTTCTAACAGTTCAATTTCGTCGGGATTCCACTGGCGAGTTGCATCGCACTGGTGCAAAGTAATAATTCCATTTGGTTCTCCTTGATAGGAAGTGCGAACAGCTAACATAGATTTTAATCCGATGCGGCGGCACATTGGCCCCGAAGATTCCAGCAAAGGATCGGCAAACACATCGGGAGATGCCAGGGCTATATCCTCAGCGAGGAGTTTTTCTGTGTAGGGGTTATAAGTGACAGAAAGTTCTAAATCTAAAGCCGATTCGTGGCCGGGTTCTAAGTATTCCGCGACGCAAGGAAGGTGGGGATAAGGTTCGGAAAGATAAGTGTGAATTGTACAGCGATTGACACCAAATACGCGGCCGATTTGGGTGGCGGTAGTTTGAAAAATTTCTTGAGTGTCTAAGGTCGATCGCACTTTTTGAGTAATTTGTTTGAGTAGTAAAACGCGCTGGTACTGACGTTGCAAAGTTCGCTCTCGCTCTTCGCGGGCAATTTCTGCGCCGATGTAATTGCCCATCAACTTTAAAATTTCAAAATTCAGCGGTTTAAAAGGAGATTTAGTGGTGCGAGAAGTAAAGCTCAAAGTTCCAAAAATTCGCCCTTGCACTATTACCCTCGTCCCCACAAAAGCCTCTAACTTGCGGACGCTGTAAGCGGGGTGGTTGCGCCACTGAGTAGTGCCGGCTGATTCGACAGAAATAGGTTCGCTCGATCGCAAAACCTCTCGCTCAAAGGTTCTGCTCAAAGCAAAACCGTCTCCTTTAGCAAACCCAAACGGAAAATCTTCTGGTACATAAGCAGCAATCACTTCGTAGCGATCGCCCAAAACCCTGCCCAACAGCCCGATATCCATCCCAAACTGACTGCAGCCCATTGCCAGCAACCGGATTGTTCGATCGTCAAAAGAGCCTTCCGAACTCACCATTACCTCGTAGAGCGATCGAATTGCCCGCTCGCTTTCCCGCAGTTCCTCAACTCCTTCGATGCGGTTGCAGACATCGTGCAAAGTTCCGAAAATTCCCGCTATTTCGCCTTGCGAATTCCGCCGGACTTGGCCAAATAGTTCCACGGAAACAAACCCGGAATTACTGTGAATTCCCAAGGAGTTTTTCCCCGAAACCGACTTGGACTTAAATCGCAGTTCTCGTCGTTCAAATTCCGAGTTCCCTGACAGCAAAGACTCCAATAAATTTGCACATTGCTCGCGGTCATCTGGATGCACCCACTCTAAAAAATTAGTTTGCAAACTTTCCGAAACCTCAAAATTCGTAATTTCCGTCCAAGCACGGTTGAGAAATTTCCAAACCCCCGCCGCATCTATCTGGAAAATTACTGTTGCTTTCAAAGAGTCAAATAGTTGGAATTGTTCTCGATCGTGCTCGCGGTTTTTGACTTCAAACTGCTTGTTTGGAGTAATATCTGTATGAGTTCCTACTACCCGCAGCGGTTTGCCGGTAGCGCTGCGTAAAACTTGACCTCGGTTCAACACCCAGACAGTGCTGCCGTCTTTACAGTACATCCTATATTCGGCTGCAAAATCCGGTGTCTTTTGGGCGAAGTGTTCTTCTAAAGCTGCCTTTACCGAGTCAATATCATCTCTGTGGATGCGACTCCACCATTCCGATCGGCGATTCGAGATTTCCCCTTCTTGGTAGCCCAGCATTTCTTGCCACCGTGCCGAATAAAAAAACTCATCTGTTTCGAGATTCCAGTCCCAAATCCCCTGATTGTTGACTGCAGGGGAGAGATTTGGCCGCTCTACGAAACTGTGGTGAGAAATTTCAGCAGCCACCTCGTGGCTATTTGCGGCTGTCCGCTGTATTTCTGCGGAGAGTTTTTTGTATTGAGCGTTGCTAGATTCTAGCTGCCTCTGCAAAGCAATTAAGCCAGAATGCAGAGATTTTGAATCCAGAGCTTGTAAAAGAATAGTTTTAGGATTGATTATCCCGATCGGGTGATTTGTTTCGTTGATGACTAATAAAGGCAACTGGCAGTAGTGTTTTTTCAGCAGCGCGACGGCTGCTTCGAGGGTAGAGTGCGATCGCACCAGCGGTGGCGAACTGCTGCAAATTGCTCCGGCTTTAATTTTGTTAGAGTCTCTTCCCAGCGCCTGCAACTGCACAATATCCCGCGAACTTACCACCCCAACCAGTTTGTGAAGGTTGGGATTTGTAAATTTGGAATTTTGAGCCGCACCAGTCGATTGTTGATCGGGTGTTTCAGTGATTAATACATAACTAACATTGTGTCTAAACATCAGTTGCGCCAAATAGCGAACCGAAGAATTAGAAGGAGCGTGAATTATTCGCGAGCCTGCGATTTGAGGGATTTGATAAAGTTTAATTAAACTTGCGGGTAGCTCTAATTTCTGATTCAGAATTGGCAGCGGCGGGGGGAACGCGAAAGCCGCAGGTGGCGAAGCGGTGCTAATTGCTTTTGGTGTGGATTCCCCAATTCCCTGCAACATTTGCACCAAGCTTTGAGAGCTAATTAAACCGACAAGTTCTTCAGCGTCGCTGACTACGGGCAAATGGCCGATCTGATTTTTCTCCAGCAGATTAGCTAAGGCAAAAAAGTCGGGAATTTCCGATTCTCGGGCTACAGTTACGGTTCTGATCATGATTTGCTCGATCGCAAATCCCCTCAAAGCAGCGCCGATCGAATTTAGCTGTACGATATCTCGCGTTGTAAAAATCCCCAGCACTGTCTGCCCACCCGCATAGGGAGCCTTTGAGCCGTTGAGACGCAGCCCGTTGCCTCCTGCCTGTACCGCACGCGGTACACCGTTGTAGAAACCCGACTGTTCCCGCAATTGTGGGGAAGTCCCGTTCGTGGGATTTCCGAGTTGAGAACTCCCGCGCGGTTCTACCACGAGGACGTAACTGGCTCCTGTGCTACTCATCAGCTCGATCGCCTTTTCTACGGGCGTTTCAGGGGTGACGGTGAGGGGATTGCGGTTGATGACCTGACTGAGGGAGGGAATAAACATCAGGGGGCATAAAAGTGATATTTGTTGGAAAAACCCGATCGCAAGCAGCAGATTGATTGAGAGGCTTTGCCCGCGAGATTTCCAAGCGCGCTCAAAGTTTCTGTACGATTAAACTCACCCCTACTTCCAGCATCTTGGCATTTAAAATTAATTCCGTGCCATATCCTGATAATTGACGGCTTCTGACTTTCAGAACCAATGCTATCTGCCAGAGGGCCCAGATGAAGGCGGGCGGGTAATTCCTCGCCTAGCCTAACTGCTGCGGGTTTACGAGCAAGAATTTCTGCGATTGTCTAGACTGCACCCTACTTTCTGCCCCTCAACGGAACTCTCGCTCGGATTCTGTTTGAGGCAAGATACCTGCACGCTACCAATTTACCAGCGACAGGAGGGGAATCACAACACGACGACTTAGCTATGGCAACTGTGCAATTAGGGGTTCCAGGGTTCCAGGGTTTCAGGGTTCTAGGGCTAAACAGGCAGAAAATAAATAATTCTGAGTATAACTAATTCTATCTTATCCCAATTATGACCCAGAGGATTTGAGCTTCAATTCTGGCGATCGAACTTGATGAGAATAGCGCTGTTCCCCGCCAGTGCAAAACTCGCATTTCCGCCCTTTAGCCTTAAGTTACCAACAACCTCATCCATTGTTTTAGAACTGAACTCGCGCACCGTGCCATTACCAGTTTTTATCAGCTCCGAAATATCGGCATTAACAGTGTAAGATGTTGCTCGGTCATTGACAACCAGCAAGTAAACATTCTTCCTAGCATCAAGAGTTGCAACTGCCATTAAATCCGAACTGTTAGTGATAGGAAAAAATGTAGCTTTCCCGCCCTGCAAAGCCCTAATTCCCATGCGCAAAGCATAGTAGCCCGCGCGCCGTTTCCCTCCGTCGCCTAGCAAACCTTCCGCCAGTCCCTGCTTACCCCAGTCGTACAAACAGAATATGTGACTGCCGTCAATATAATTGTCCCCCGGTTGGGAGCCTCGAATCAGATTCTTAATCAAATTTAAAGCTAAAGATAAATCGCCGTAGCTAATCTCGTACGTTCCCCATTCTCCTACCCAAAGCTGCGAGTTAGCGCGGACAGTACCGTTCATCCAGCCGCGCACTTTGCGGGTGTAGTTAGAAATATCTGCATCGTAGTTGTGGACATTGACTGTATCGAAATAATTCGGTATTGCCTGCAAAGCACTAGCAGGCCAATTGCTGCCGCCTACGGTTTTCGGGCCGTGGATGCGATAAGTGCGCGAAGGCAAATAAGTTTGGTAAACAAAGTCGATCGCATCTTTTGCCACCTTAACCAATTCAAAATAGTCAGCCTTAGTTCCGCCCCAACCCTGATCGCGATTGTCCGGTTCGTTGTGAATTTCCCAATCATCAACGCGGTAATCATTGCGAACATTCAGCCAATAAACCGTAGCAAAAACGTGTTCCCACCACTCGTTCCAATCTTCTTCTGTGCGCGGCGGATTCAGTTGCAGCGCCCAACTGGGATTCCAGCTATTATCAACATTGCGAATGCTGACAACCGGGCGAATATTTGTTTGTTTGAGAGTATTAAAAATAGTCCTGGCATTGCCTTGCCAAACCGTACCGGGTTGTCCCGACCACCAATAATCGCTACCCTGGGGCGGATTAGTCATAATCCGATCCCAATGCGCCCAATTAATTATATTTGAATTTGTCTTAATTTCGTCAATAGATGGCCAACCGTATTTACCGTCGTCGTCTTCGGGTTCCCACCGGGACATCCCGCCGTAAATGCGGTAGGTATTAATTCCCAAATCTTGCAAATCTTTGATGTCGAAATTGATATTGCCCTCGACTGCACCGATGTAGCGAGTGCTGACACCCGCAGCAGTACCGGAAATTTTAATTGTTTCGATGTTTTGAGCAAAAGTTGTCGTTCCGATGAACAACTCTAGGCTGAGGGCAATTAAAAGACCTATAAACAAATTCAGAATTCTAGTTTTTGATAACACGTGATTATTAACTACTAATTTAGTTTATTTTAGACCAGAGGTAAAGAGACCCATCGCGAATCTAACTCGACGGGCGATCGAGTTTGTTAGCTGTTGTAATAAAAAAGCATTAACTATACCAATTTCAATAATTAATACATAAAGTAAAATAGCACGGGTAGCAGTCAAAAGTGAAGGTTCACCTCGCACCACCACAGTAAAAAATTTGGGTATTACAATTAACCCTATAAATTGCGTTAAATATAGTTCATAGGAAATATTAGAAATCCATGTTAAGAAGCTCGTTATTAAATAAGAAATTTTTATTAAACCTCTACAAATATTAAAAATGATTACAAATATGCCAAATCCAATAAAAGCATCATAAAAAGACAGTCCAAAAGGTAAAATCACGCCGAAAAATTTTATTGCATTTGAAAATGTGAAACAACCCATAATACCCAATATTTCAAAAAATATTGCTAGGGCTATTGTGACGGGCTTAGTTAGGTAATTTATTAATAAAGTAGGATTACTTGCATAAACCTTGGCCATGGTCATTCCTAAACAAAACTCAAATAACCTTGAAATTGCTAAATATCCTGGATAACTGAGATCGCCCAATATTGGCGAAAAGACGTTGTTAAAGCCTAAGATTAAAACTAAAAATGTATAGATAACTTTAATAACAAAAGTAGTTAAGAGAAACTGTTCAATAGAAAGTTTTTGTAAATATTTAAATAGCCAAAAAAAGCACAAATAAAATTGAATTAGTGGAAACATAAACCAAGAAAACGGTATGGCTTTATCGAGAATTATCCAACTTCTCCAAAATGACCACCAATCAAAATAGCCATAAAATAAATCCGCTCTTAACCGAGGAATTATAAACGATACAGCTAAAAGTATCCAGTAGGTAGGGTAGAGCCGGAAAAATTTTTTCCTGATAAAATTGATCCAGCTTTCATCAGGTTTTAAAATTCTTGAATAAGCCAGTCCAAAACCACTGAGAATGAAAAAAATATGAACTCCCTGATATCCAAGCAAGAAAAATATATTCACCAAATCCAAAACTATATTGCCTACACTATTAAAGGGTAGGGGAAAAAACTTAGCAATCGTCGAGGCTGGACCTACTACTTTTGCATACTCGAAAAAGTGGCTGTATCCAAAAAAAGGAGGCAAGAAATTGAAATACCAAAAATGAACCCCCACTACCCAGCAGGCAGCAAAGCCTCTCATCATATCTAATTCTTGAAATCGATGAGACTTCATAAATAAAAATATCCGTTTAACTCAAACTTATAGGAACAGCCAGGACGGGAAGCCTAGGATGTACTCGATCGCTCTTAGGATGTGGCAAAAAGTCTACTCTATGTTATAAGCGCCAGCCATGTCAAGGTGGTGAAGAAGACCCTCAAATCCTTGAAATATTGAAGGCTGCGATCGTTAAATCTGATTCTTTTAACAGGTGATTAAGAATAAACTAGGTTTATTGCCGATCGCCAGTCGGTAGGATGAGGTAAAGCCGATCGATCGCACCAATACGCTATGAGGGCAGTGTGCACCGACCAACTACGAGATTTTAAGCGTTTGAGAGAGTTATATACCAGGCTCGGCAGTCACGCCAGACAGGGCGGGTCATCAGCGTCAAGCAGATCGCATTTGTCGCATAACCGCAGCGTCAACCATCCCTAAATTGCGCGCTGCGGTTATGCGGCGATGTTTTTTGAGCACGGATTATATCTGGTGTCAGAGCATTCCAGGGGACGATCGCCTTTTGTTCGCTGGTAACAAGAAAACATGGAGGCCCAAGCTGCAGATAAAGCCAGTTTGGGCTTGATCGGGGCTGAAAATTTGTTGAAGTCCCGTTAGGAAAAAACGTTTTTATTTTTTATTAATTAGACGATCGCCATTTAATAAAAACAATAAATTCTCAGCAATTACCGAGGGTTTATTGTCAAAATTATACAAATTTTCCGCCAACAAATATCTCGGTATAAAGGTAGATGATATTTGGGGCTAACCTAGGTTATGTTTGCGAAAATTATCTACTTGTTTATAGCCACAAAACAGGCGCATCAAAAAGGCAATAATTAGACCAAAAGCCCCTATCGTGAAGCAACCTAAAACATCGATGGATTTCTCTAGAGTAAGTTTTAAAGGAGCATAACAATGTTAGATATTGATGAAATGAGTTCAAAAGAAATACAAGAACTTTTGCAGCAAGTAGGACACGGACACCTCGGCTGTGTATTTGAAGGGCATCCCTACGTTTTGCCAATGCACTATTATCTCCAAGATTCGGACATATATATTTTCACAACAGTGGGGATGAAAACGAAGTATATAGACAGCAATCCAGAAGTCTGCTTGCAAGTGGAAGAAGTCCGCGATTTCCAACACTGGCGCAGCGTTGTGGTGAAGGGGCGAGGAGAACGCCTCACGCAGCAGGAAGACATCGATCGCGCGATGCAATTGATCAAAGAACACAACCCCACACTTTCACCCGCCATCAATCGCACCTGGATTGACTCGCTGGGGCGTGCGGAGAGGAGACCATCGCAATCTACCGCATTCAGCCCTGGGAAATGAGCGGGCGCACGACGGAGGGAATCAGCAGTCGGTGAACGTCTCTGCTGGCATGGGAATAATAATTTTCTGAGTGAATCGCGATCGTCCTACTCGCCGGCTCAGTAGCATTCCGATCAAACTGGATATGATATTAAATAAACTTACTTGCCAAAAAATCTCTCATGTACCGATTCACTAACTGTGGCTGTTCCTGCTGCACCCAGTGGCTGCAATTAGGAATGTAATGAATCTGAAAATCCCGGACGTAATCTGCGGTTCCATAGGTTAACTCTTTGCCGAGGGCGGCATCATTTTCTCCCCAAATCATCAGCGTCGGAACTTGCAGCACGCTCCAATTCTGGCGATCGACAAATCCGCGAGCAATATTGCGGTAATAATTGATAGTAGCCGTCAGAGCGCCCCGTTTGGCAGCCGCATCTTTGTAAGCTTCGATATCTGATGGGCTAAAGGTGCTTTTGTCAACGGCCATACCTTCCAAAGCAGCAGCAATTGACTGATAGTCGCCCAACTGAATTAACAACTCCGGCAAAACTGGCAACTGAAACAAAAAGATGTACCAACTTCTCAGCAATTGTTGGGGAGTGCGTAACCCTTCAGCAAACTTGGCCGGATGCGGTAGATTCATCACAATTAATTTATCCACCATTTGGGGATAAGCATAAGCAAAATTCCAGGCGATCGCGCCTCCCCAGTCGTGACCAACTAAGACGCAACTTTCGTATCCTAAACCCTGAATAATGCCCTTGACATCTTGCACAAACTCTGCCATCACGTAAGCAGATTGATCGTGAGGTTTGTCGCTATCGTTGTAACCCCTGAGATCTACAGCGACGACTTTATAATCTGATGCAAATTCCGGGATTTGATGTCGCCAAGAATACCAAAATTCAGGAAATCCGTGCAGCATCAGCATCAGCGGCCCAGAACCTTGAGTGACATAGTGCAGTTTAATGCCGTTCGTAGCGATAAATTCGTGTTTCCAAGCAGCTTCTAGCACAGACATATTTGATGCTTCCTCTAGCTATCGAGATAGCCTAGCAGTTCCTGTCTTTAAGAGGAACCAACTTTAGGTATATCTAGCAATTCTCGCAGCACTTGTAAACTCTTCCTTTTCTCTTCATTTGTGGAACCGGCGTCCCGCCGGTGGTTCTTCGCGCAAAAAAAGCCGTAGCTTGCGGGGCCCGACGCCATCGCTCGTTGCCCAAAAAGATTGCTATCTCTGTCCAAATAATACTATAATGTTGCTGGCATCCAGACAACTGTTAAGCCAAAAATTACTCATTTTTGAGCGCGCGAAAATCCAGAGGCGCAATAATTTGAGGTCTTGTGATGGTGCCAGTTCAATAATTAATATCTGGCGAGTGTACTAGGAATTAAAGGAGTTAATACTATGTCGGGCGATCGGCTGCAAAACATTGTTAACCGCTTGACAGATCGTCTAAAGCGCGATGTATTAGTTGAAAAATCCCTCTACGACATTCGAGAAGTTTTGCAGAGCGATCGCGCCGTGCTGTACTATTTTTACAGACAGTGGCAAGGTCGAGTGACTTACGAGATGTTGAGTGCGATCGAACTCTCAATCTTGGGTTCAACGGGGCCAGATGAATGTTTTAACGACGAATACGCTGCTTTGTACGAAGCCGGCAGAGTTAAAGCAATTACAGATATTGAAGAAGAACCAATTAACCCATGCCACCGAGATTTTCTGCGTAGCCTGAAAGTTCGCGCTAATTTAGTCGTGCCAATTTTAACGAACAAAGGACTGTGGGGGCTGTTAATTGCTCATCAGTGCAGCGGGCCCCGCACTTGGTCGCGATCGGACATTGAATTCATGCAGCAACAAGCACAAAATATGGCACTTTCTCCCACAATTCAAGATAGTTAATATCTCATCTATTATTAGTACATAATATACCAGAATTTCACCCTCGAATTACTGTAATCGATCGCCCCATTGAAGTAATATGAATCTCTGTTTTCAACCGTTCTTCCAATTCCCGTGCATTCTCTCGGCGATCGAATATTAGCAACCAACCTGAATCCTCTCCCAATCGAGCCAAATATCCATCTAACTATTGAAAATCTTTCTCTCTAGCAAGAGTTGGCGGCAAGGATTTTTCGGATACTGGGGGAGCGAAACCCAAAAATGATATCTTGAGAAAACACACCGCGTTGAATCAGTTCTCGATCAATGTAGATTGGGAGCATCCCGATTTTGCAAGTAGGCAAAAGTATGATAAAATATATCGCTTTATGGAAAAACCTACACTTAGCTTC
>NZ_JAUBQS010000157.1:0-1851 GCF_036701355.1 Microcoleus sp. Pol12B3 | reverse complement strand
TCCAACCCTTATGGGCTTACCCTATCGCTGCTAGCCATCCCCCCTTTTCAGGTTTCGGCTAAACGAATCGCACCTACCACCCTATTTTTCGCAATATAGTTGAAAAATATGGTTACTACGATATGTTTTTGATCGATCGCGAAGGAACTGTTGTCTACACGGTTTTTAAAGAAGCTGACTTTACCACAAACTTCACCAACGGCCCCTACAACGAGAGTAACCTAGCATCCGCAGTCGCCACCGCCCGACAAGCAAATGGAACGGGCTATGTGAAATTAGTAGATTTTAAGCCCTACACCCCTTCTGGGAGTGCGCCTGCGGCTTTTATCGCTGCCCCAATCTTTAACGGCTCGGAATTTCTTGGTGTTTTGGCGTTCCAGCTTCCCGTTGACAAAATTAACAATGTGATGACTGGCAACAAAAATTGGAAAAAAAATGGTCTGGGCGATTCAGGAGAAACTTATCTGGTTGGGTCGGATTATCTAATGCGCTCTGCGTCTCGTTTCCAGATTGAAGACCCAGAAGGTCATGCAAAAACTCTACGCTCGATCGGGACTGATGAAAAGACCCTCAAGAAAATCAAAGAGTTCAATACTACAATTCTCCTACAAGAAGTGCAAACAAAAGCAGTGAAGGAAGCGTTGTTTGGAAAACAGGGTACGCAGGTGATCGACGATTATCGTAATATTCCAGTTTTGAGTTCTTATGCTCCACTAGAGATTGATGGATTGAGGTGGGTTATCTTGGCGGAGATTGATGTTTCTGAAGCCTATGCCTCAATTCACTCGTTTGAAAAAAAAGTTGTGATTGGAGCTACTATAATCATGGCGCTAATCACCCTTGTTGCCATCGGGCTGACCTCAATTTTTGTCAAACCCATCAATACTTTAATCAAAAGCGCTCGTCAGGTGGGATATGGGGAATTTGACGCGGTTGTCAAATCGGGTTCGCAAGATGAATTTGGAGACTTAGCTAAGTCATTTAACCAAACCATAGGCAGCCTTCGTGCCGAAACTCAACTAATCGAACAGAAAAATCGCGAAAATGAAGCATTAGTCTTAAATATATTTAGTCCCGCAATCGCCAAACGCCTCAAACAGGGCGATCGAGAAATTGCCGAGCAGGTTTCTAATGTCTCGGTCTTGTTTTCCGACCTCCACCAATTCACCAAGCTGACTCAATCAATGTCCCCTCAAGAGGTTGTTAGCTTGCTTAATGAACTGGTAACAGCCTTCGATGAAATGACAGAAAAATACGGTCTAGAGAAGATTAAAACTATTGGTGACGGTTACATGGCTGTATGCGGGCTTGGTATGCCACGTCTGGATCATGACAAACGCACGCTAGATTTTGCTTTGGAAATGCTGTCGTTTGTCCGCCGATTTAGTTATGAAAAAGACTTACATCTAGACCTGCGGATCGGCATCAATTCAGGAGATGTGGTTGCAGGGGTGATTGGTAAAAATAAATTGCTCTACGACGTTTGGGGCGATACTGTAAATATTGCCAATAGATTGAAGTCGGCTTGTCCGCCTGGAACAATCTTAGTTTCTCAAGACATCTGCTCGCGCCTCCACGATCTCTACGATTTTGAGCTGGTTGGTGAAATTCAAGAACCTGGAAAAGAAAAGCTAGTGGCTTGGCAAGTCAAAACTTCTAAGCTGACCGTAAGTGTTCGAGAGGAAGAAGTTTATGAGTAATTTAAGCTTTTCAAATGACTGGCAAACCTGGGCGGTAATTGTCGGATTAGGGTTCCCACTCCTAGTCGTTTTACTACCCACATTCCGCAGATGTGGGTGGAATTTTTTTATCAGTTGTGAAAAGTTGGAACCCCAAAGTTTTTCCGTTTAA
>NZ_JAUBQS010000066.1:0-34106 GCF_036701355.1 Microcoleus sp. Pol12B3 | reverse complement strand
ACATATATTTGGCTGCCCAATTGATTTTTTATGCCTCAGTTTCTAACTGAGCCAGCTTTTCTTAGTCTAAACTCCAGCCCAAACATACCCACAGATATCTCCCCAAAGAAGATGACATTCATCCTGAAAAAAAACTCCCCACTTACCTGATTCGATTTCTTGGCGATGAGCCTATAACCATTGGGTCACTTCTTAGGTTTTTTTTGACCAGTTCAGGATCTGTTTTAGGGTTACGTTTTTGAGATTTTTTCCAGCTTAAACCAGCAGAGTCAAAAATCTCATAGTAACTTTGCTGAGAACTAAAAACAATCTCATACCGCTCTTCTATATAAGCTTTTAGTTCTCCTAAATTCCCATATTTTTTTCGTACCCCATCAATAATGGCTGCTCGTTCCTCAAGTTTTAAATATCCCACGGAACCCTTATAAGCCAGCTTCAGAGCAGATACACCTTGCATGGTGAATATCTGAGTCCATTTACTAATAAAGCCAGAACTCACTGATAAACATTCCTGAATCTCGCGTTGCTTATATCCTTTGGGCTGCATAGAGACGGTAATTTCTCGTTTCAAATCGCGCGGATCGGGATTAGATTGGATAAATTCCGTTAAATATTCTAACATATACAAATTATGTAGCGATCGTGGCTATTATCTCATAAATCATTTAGGATTGCTATATCAACAACACAACAGCAGAATATTTTACCCCAGAAATGGATGCAGCTTTAGATATTGGCAATTGGCAAAGTACCCAGGAGATTTCCATAGAAGCGGCGCGTCATTACCCGGACAATGGAGAGATTTATCGGTATGCTTACATTCTCGCTACCTCAAAAGTTACTGTTAGTCCCAGTGATGCATAAAAGCGTAAAAACATTCAAGCAAGTCGCCAGTGGATGAGAGAAAAATGGCAAAATTATCGCCGTAACTTGGTAGCAGTAAAAGCGGGTGAATGATTAGCTACAGCTATTCCCAGATGAAGAATATTTGGCGCGCGGTGCGATTAATTATGCTTATATTCCGGCAATTACTATCGAGCCAACGAATCGACTCATTATTGTTGTTTATGTCGAAGATAGTGGGACAAAAGCTGTTCTTGATACGGATGCGCCCTACCCCATAATCACACCAAAAATTGCCCAAAAAGCCAATTGATATAGAGTTGAGCGGCTGGATAGGAAAACAATGTTAGTAAGACGAATGCGGCTAGAAGCGAGTGTTATTCGCCTGAACATGACTTTACCTGCTGATGAAGGTGAGGATTTAACCGTGGATAATACAGCTTTTATTCCTGATGTTGAGGAATACTGGAAAAATCTTGTTTGTTCAATCGATAAAATCGGTTTTTGACAAAGGATTCGTTATCTTGTTGATCCGGTGGCTAGTGATAAAACTTTTTCCGCTCTAAAAATTAATAAAGTTTAGGACTTTTAATAAATGAATATATATATAATTTTTTCCAGATTTTGGTATAAAAAATATTGTTAAAAAATGATGGGGTGGTTCACTAAAAGCGATTATTGAGTTCGATCGGCGTTGGCAGATTATTGAATTTGCTGTATTCGGCTCTGTACAATAGATAATAGCCGATGCGCGAGGCTGCACAATATACTCAACAACACCATTACCATTCCCCAAACCTTCAAAGTAACTCACGAACAGTTCCAGCAAATTGCTGCCGTCAATCCTGAGTTAAGACTAGAGAGAACAGCTACAGGAGAATTAATTGTTATGCCCCCCACAGGAAGCGATACAGGCAAACGCAACCAAGATGTGTCAGGACAACTGTAGCAGTGGAATCGACAAATCAAGTTAGGAGTAGTATTTGACTCTTCTACTAGTTTTCAACTGCCCAATGGGGCCGATCGCTCCCCAGATGCCTCCTGGGTTAAATTAGAACGGTGGCAAACTATCACACCCAAAGAACAAGAAGGTTTCGCTCCCCTTTGTCCAGACTTTGTTGTAGAATTGGGATCTAAATCTGATAACAGGGAACCATTGCGAGAAAAAATGCGGGAATACATCGTGAATGGAGCAAGTTTGGGGTGGTTAATCGATCGCAAAAATAAGCAAGTCGAAATATACAGACAAAATCAGGATGTGGAAATATTAGATAATCCCAGCACTTTGTCAGGGGAAGATGTGTTACCAAGGTTTGTCTTAGATTTAACAGATGTTTCGTAGTGACACCGAAAGATTCACCAACAGCAATATAATAAATTAGAGCAGTACGTCAATCCCAAATCTCAAATCCCATGCCTCTAACGCTTTACAACAGCTTGACCCGTCGTGAATCACCTTTTGAACCCATCGAACCAGGAAAGGTGCGGATGTACTGCTGCGGCGTTACGGTATACGATTACTGCCACGTCGGTCATGCCCGCGCTTACATTGTTTGGGACATGGTGCGGCGCTATCTGATGTGGCGGGGATACGATGTGCGCTACGTGCAGAATTTTACAGATATTGACGACAAAATTCTCAACCGCGCCCGCGAAACCAATTCCACAATGGAAGCGGTGGCGCAACGCTTCATCGAGGAATATTTTGCAGATATGGACAAGCTAAATATTCTCAGGGCCGATGAATATCCCCGCGCCACCCATACAATGGACGGCATTAAAAGGCTGATTCACGAATTAGAAAATAAAGGTTATGCCTATGCTTCCGGCGGCGACGTTTACTACAACGTGAGGCAATTTCCAGATTACGGAAAACTTTCCGGCCGCAAGTTGGAAGAAATGCAGGCTGGGGCTAGCGGTAGATTGGAAACTGCAGAAATAGAAGCTCAAAAAAAGCAAGATTCATCAGATTTTGCCCTGTGGAAAAGTGCTAAACCGGGAGAACCTGCTTGGGATTCATCTTGGGGAAAAGGTCGCCCCGGATGGCACATCGAATGTTCGGCGATGGTGCGCGATTGCTTGGGTGAAACAATTGACATTCACTGCGGCGGTTCCGATTTAACTTTTCCGCACCACGAAAACGAAATTGCTCAATCTGAAGCCGCGACGGGCAAGTCCCTGGCTAATTATTGGATGCACAATGCTTTTGTGACTGTCAATGGCAAAAAGATGTCGAAATCTTTGCACAATTTTATTACAATTCGCGATTTATTGGATGGGAATTGGTCGGGCGATACAGCTTTGGAAGAAAGCGAGAAGTCAAAAGCGGTAGAACCGATGGCGGTGAGGCTGTTTGTGTTCATGGCGCAGTATCGCAGTCAAATTGATTTTACCGAAGAGGCGATCGCCTCCGCTAAAAATGGCTGGCACACTCTTAAGGAAGGCTTACTTTTTGGCAGTCAACACGGATCAAAACTGGGTTGGGATGTTGAGAAAATTGATAAATTGACTGAAGAAAATAACACATTAGTCCAGCAATTTCAAGCAGCTATGGATAATGATTTTAATACTCCCGCTGCTTTGACTGTGCTGTTTGAATTAGCCAAAGAATTGGGCAAGGAAAGCAATGTTTTAGTGCATCAAGGCAAAACAGAAATTTCGCCGGAATTGTTGCAGCAAAAATGGGTGGCTTTGGTAACTTTGGCAGGGGTTTTGGGTTTAGAAGTTCAGCCGGAAAGTGATAGCAATGATGCGGCTGGCGGTTTGAGTGATGGGGAAATTGAGGCGATGATTCAGCAGCGGAAAGATGCCCGAATAGCTAAGAATTTCGCTGATGGCGATCGCATTCGCAACGAACTAAAGGATCGGGGCATTACTTTGATAGATCAAAAAGATGGTACAACAATTTGGCATCGCAGTTGAAATTTAGAGTTTTTTAACCGCAGATGAACGCCGATGAAATTCCATCCGCGTTCATCTGTTGATATCTACGGTTAAAAACTCCCATTGACAAACTCCGCAAGAGCCGCGACAAATTCTGCTGTTGATTCATAGGGCAAAACATTGCGCCCCGGCATTAATAAACCCTCAGCGTTGGGAAAATAAGCTAAATATTGCGCTAATCTTTCATCCGGTTTCTCTTCCTTACCCGCTTGACTGATGCTTGAGGCTTTTTCTCCCATCACAACGAGTACGGGGCGATCGAACTTTTGAATCGTACCGCTATAATCCTGGCGCCAAAACCCCGCTAAAAACGAGAAAACCGCGTGTCTGCTGTCAGGATTTGCCGCCCCAGCCTGCAAAGCATCCAACCATTCGCTGTCAACTTTTGCCGCATCGCCAAACAGTTGTTTCACTGAAAAAGAACGCAAAAACTCAGCGCGTCTGGCGTAGCGGTAAAAAGCGTTTCCCAAGGGAGAATTTAACAAATTCCAGACAATTCGTTGCTGTCTTTCTGTCGAATGTTTGTTCATTACCGCCCAAGCGGGAGGCCCCGCGAGAACTAACCCGCGAATTAAATTTGAGCCGCTTTCCTGCTGCATTTTTGCTAAAGCCAAGCCTACAGACAGTAAAGCACCTTGCACGAGTACGATCGCAGGTTTTTTGACTACAGTTTCCAAGAAATACAGCAACTGTGCGGCCCAATCCTCTGGATAGCAAGCCACAGCCGGCATTTCGCAATCGCCGCAGCCCAAAAGGTCGGGATTGTAAATCGGATTAGTGTTCCCTGCTTTGTACCAACTCTCACAAAATCTATGCCAAAAGATTCTTGACAAACCAACTCCTATCGGATGAATTAATAACAAAGGGATGCTATCTTCTGTCGCAGTAGTTGGGTTATAAACTTCATAAGCACAGCGATAATTTTGCCATTCGTAAAAGAGCGTTGGTGATTTTATAGACGAAATGGCGGACAAATCTTGGGTGGAATATTGGGGCTGCATATTAATCTTTTAATTTTTAATGTATTATGCTACGACTATGCGAGTTTGAGCTTGGACATTTGGTTGTGAGTGGGCAATACGCATCTCTACATTGCTGCCGAGTGCGTTGAGAAAACTAAATAGGCGTTCTGTAGAGAAGTCTTGAGCGCGGTACAAGGCCAAACCCATGATTTGCTGGACATCTTCGGGAAACTCGCGCAAGCCGTCGAAGGAACTGCCGATCCATTTAACGGGTTTTAACAGCGAATTCATATTCTTAATTATATTGTTTATATTATAAAAATTATAATAACATCAAGGGTGAGACGATAGCCAAAAATATAATTACTTAATCATGTCAGAACAGCGGATAACTATTTCTTTACCTAACTTGCTGCTAATTGTAGCATCGTCCTTGCTGCTAGTGCTGCTGTGGCAATTGCGGAGCCTGCTAGTAATTCTAATGATATCAGTTGTGCTGGCTGCTTCGATCGTCCCGATCGTGAATTGGGCAGAAACCATGCGGGCTCCCCGTTGGCTGGCGGTGATTATGGTTTATTTAACTCTCATCGGCGGATTTAGCGGGACGGTAGTGTTAATCGGGCCCACGGTAATCGAACAAATAGAGTTACTGCTGCGGCAGCTACCAGTTTATGTCGAAAGTTTGCGAACTGTGGCAACTAATTTATTGAGTCGCCTAACCGACGATGCCCCAACCTTGGTGGGTCAGTTGGTGGACACTCAATCGCTGACTAATTGGCTGATTCGATCGAGCCAACAACTGGTTTTGCGATCGTACAGCTTAACCAGAGGCATTCTCGGCGGTTTCTTCAGCCTAGTTTTAGCATTATTTATTTCAGGTTATATGGTTGCCGACAGCGACACATTAATCAAAAGTTTGGTGCAGTTTTTTCCGAAACCTTGGGACGCAAGATTAGCCGCACAAGTGGCGCCAATTGGTCAAAGAATGGGAAGCTATATTCGCGGGCGAGTTTTAGTTTCGGGCATTTTAGGGATATTTATTACCACAGGTTTGAGCATTTTGGGAATGCCGGAATTTGCTTTAGGCTTGGGTGCGATCGCAGGTGTTACCAACTTGATTCCCTTCATCGGCCCCGTGTTGGGAGCAGTACCAGCATTAATCGTAGCATTAGCTAAAGGTGGCTGGGTACTTTTGTGGGTATTACTGTTATTTGTAATCATCCAGAATTTAGAAACTTACGTACTAGATCCTTTGCTGGTGGGTTCATCAGTTGGTGTGCATCCTTTATATCAATTGCTGTCTGTATTGGGAGGAGTTCAAGTATTAGGAATTATTGGAGCTGTAATTGTGCCACCTTGGTTTGCGGGAGTGGCAGCTTTGATTGAAAACTTGTATTTAAAACCCAAACTTAGGAGCGAACATCGAGAGGCAATAGATCGGGCTAAAAATAATTCTGACTTGCCACCTCTGACACCTTCAGCGTAACAGCAGCTTACGCCTTGAGAATTCAACACAGTAGACCCCAATTGCAAGCATTCGCTCACCTCTGTGGAAAATATCTGCGTTTATCCGTGTTTATCTGCCTTGCATCTGCGGTTGACTATCAATCAAAGATTCATGCAATAAATCTAGTATCCACAAGTCCGCTGACTAAGGACTAATTGCCACTTCAATGCGGCGGTTGCGCTGCCGATTAGTATCGGAACTATTATCCACCGAAGGGCGACTTTCCCCATAGCCGATCGCCACCCAATGATACTTCTGACCTAGCACACCAGACAAATACTGCACCACAGCCTGAGCCCGCGCAAACGACACATTGCGATTGTCCGCCGCTTCCCCCGCGTCGTCAGTGTGACCCGCAACGCGCACAGTTGCCCCCTCGTGATTGCTCAACTCCGCCACCAAATTGTCCAAAATCGCATTAGTTCCCGCGCGCAAAGAAATGCTGCCAGTATCAAACAAAACATCGCTGGGTAGAGTCACCATCAGCCCATCCCCCCCAAACACCGGATTATTGGTATTCTGTGGGGCAGTATTCACCGTTTCAGGGTTCAGACTCGGGCTGCTGCCGATCGCCGGTAAAGCAGGGGCAACACTTGCCGCCGTTTCCGGCGCCGCCAATTCCCGCGACATCAACTGCAAACGCTTTTCCAAAGTTTCAGTCGGGCGGCTGCTGCCCAACTGACTCTCCAAAGCCGCCGTGCGGCCAATCAGCGCGTTGAGTTCGCCCTGCAACTGTCTCAAATCCGACTGCAATTTCTCTCTCTGGGCAGGACTGACTTTTGACTGGGGAGTAGGTGTAGCGGTTGGGGGCGGGAGCGCAGGAATTGGCGTTGCTGGGGCGCGTTTCGGGCTGGAGGTCAAATTTTGAGTAACACGCAGCAATCTCTCTGCCAGCGGCATCTCCGTCGCGCCTGACGGATAAATTTGAGCGATCGCCATGCCCAGAACCCACGCAAAACCGCTGCCCACCCCCAGCAGCAGCAGTCGAAAAATCAGCGACAGTACAAGCAAACCTTTTCCCCGCGACTTGGAGACGCGAGTGGGGGGGATTGAAGGTTTTTGGTTAAAAGATCGCGTCATATTTCATCCCTCTCAGTGTACATACCAGATTAATTTCGATACTATCTTACCTATCCGATTTGAAATTTGAGATTTTAGATTTGAGATTTCTCCTGCAATCTCAAATCTAAAAAAGAAACCCGGTTTCTATAAATCTGGGGTTGGGTGGCGAAGCATCGAGGCAGAAACCGGGTTTCTAGTCCGTTGCGTGCCAGTCTGAATCTGTTGGATAATTCAGTAAAACTTTTGGAAAAAAAACCGATGACTGACCCTTTAAATAGCCCTTATCCCGTTCCTTGGGAATGGATTACTGCCACTCATGCTAAAGTGAGCTCCACTGCCGGCACAGGCCTCCGCTATTACCGCAGTCCATCCCTAGTTTCAACTAACGGCCAATACGCAGCTTACAGTCGAATTGAGTTGCAAGTGCAGCCGGAATTCTCCCAGTGTCGGGTTAGCAGCGTCATGTTTGTGGAAAATCTCAAAACCGGCGAACTACAAACAGTGGCGGCTGCTTCGCCACTGGCGGAAAGTGGGATGTATGGTAGCGAGGATACAGATATGTCCGGGACGATCGCCATTTTAGTGCCTGTTTCTTGGAATCAAGACGGTTCCCGCATTCTCGCCCGCGAATTTGAAGCAATTTTCAACTCTTCTGATATGTCCGACTACGGTGTCATTTGGGACAAAAATGATAATTACACTTATACCGTTGCTCCCGCTCGCAGTCTTTACACTCATGCTGTATTGTTGGGTTGGAGTCAAGTTTGTCCCGGAAAAGTTCTGTTCCGCGCAGGCAATTTGGGCGATCGATCTTGGCCTCTTTGTGCAGTGGATATGACAGGGCAAACGGTACCTGTCACCGAGGACAAACCCCTAGTTTTCGGCAGTCAAGCCAGCACAGACTGGATCGAACCTAAAACTCGTTTTTAGATATTATGGCGGCATTTTCTTTGATCGGGCCAACAATTTTTTTAGTATCAGGTCAGTCTTTCAACCAATTCATTTTGACCTTGGGGCTGATTATTTTAGCTGTTGTTTTTGGTTTAACAGCGTTTATTTTTATTCGCATTTTTCTAAATTGGTTGCAGGTAAAATTCGAGAACTATCACCTCTTTAGACGCTCGCCCCTAAGAAACAATGGTCATTTAACCGCTAACATTGCACAACCGGAAAATGTTTTTTTAGAACCCCGATTTGTAGAAAGTGATGGAAATTTAACTGCTACTATTTTTGGAGGGAAAAGCGATATTTCAATAGCTTTTGAGCCGGAGACTATCTGCGAAAATTCAGCATCCGTTTCCTATCTCTACAAACCTATCGCCCTTTGGCACGGGCGCTTAATTTTGCCATCAAACGAACAGCGCCATCCTTACGGTACAGTTTTGTTGGAAGTAATAAATGCCCCAAAAAAATATAAAAATTTCATTGGCAAAACAGCATTTTTGAAGTGGAGTACAAATCGCGAAGTACAGTTTTTTGTCCATGCAGTCAGTCAAGATATAAACTTCACACAAGAAACTAAAAAAAGTCAAAAATCTGGCAATATCCATCCAGAGAGATTGAACGGCTGGCGAAATGTCGGCCCTTTAGAAACTCTAGCAGGTAGCCGACTAGAAGACAGCGTGACTGTGATGCTACGCAGGCCCGTGATTGCGATTAATTATAGCAGCAGCGATCGCCAGGAACTCACGATCGATCGCGAGCCAGTACAAATTATCGGACGTTTCTGCGCCTTAGTATCAATTTTACAGCGAAAAGAACCCGACAGCGACAAATTTATTGTTCGGCATTTCAACAAAACATCTCAACAATTTGACGGCGCCGCCGAAATTATTCGGATTCCACAAGTACAGCCAGACAAAAATGGCGTAGCGAGGTCTACCAATCACCTGATCGAACAATCGCCATTAAATCCAGACGGCTGGTATATTTACGGCGAAAGAGACGAAGACAGTATATTTGTAGTGCAGGCAATCGAACCCCGCAAAATTGCCCAATTAACACCAGATGAAACACATTTAGGACTGAAAAAATCTCTCGCTTATTTAAACAGTAAAAATTGGGAAAATACACCAGCCCAAAAAGGGCAAGTAAAAAGAGTATTGTTAACCCCGAATGATGGTATAGAAAACGCTTCCATCTCTCCTTGGCAAGAAGGAGATATCGGGATAGTGATTCACAGTTTCGGGGGTATCGGTGGCAAAAAAGGCGAACGGCCACCGCTGGGAATTGTCACCGGACATTTTGCTTTCGGAGTAGCAAAAGTGGTGCGCGATCGCTTTACCAGCGAACTGCGTTTTGACATAGAATACAAACAAGTTTACGCCCACAATCCCGACGGAATTGTCGCAGGTTCCAGCAAATGGCAAAGCTATATGGGAGACTTGCAGCGCGGCTGGTTGGGCGATCGCCCGGTTTGCGATATCATCTGTAAATTAGACTGCGTGTGTTGCGACTACGATTTTGACGGCATCACCTTGTCGCCTTTAACCGAATTAAACCAGCAACTAGATATCATGATGGCCCGCTACCGCAGCGGAGACGGCACCGGTGCAAGTTTAGTCACGCCAGCAACTTCTTGCGTCCAAGATTCAAGTCAGGCAATTTACGCGACAATTAAAAAAATTACTTCCGAAATAGAGTCAAATCCTCAGATTCAAGACTGGCTAAAAACACATCCTACCCACGCACAAACCCAAAGGTTTCACCAGCTAGTAGCATTAGGAGAGAGTTTAGAAAAAGTATTAATGCCCCTCGGTATTGTTCGTCCAGATTGGCGCAAAAATTCGAGATTAGCGGGGATTGATTCTGAACTGAAAAAAACCTTTTTTGTGGGTATAGCAAACCTGATAAAAGCTGCTATTAGTTACCGAACAATGTTGCCCAGGCGCACCCAAGATGAAATCGCCAAAGTTTTATTAAAACAGGGAGCATTTTTGTGGATAATTCGCACCAATCAAGTTGGGGGATTTGACCCAGATATTGAACCGATCGCACCAACAGGGCTTTGAATCATATCAAATCCGGGTTAGAAACCCCTTGATAAGAATCGGCGGTTAAAACCGATCCTACACAAACTTTCGTCCTAGCAGAGAGGGACTAAAGAATAAAAGGGGCATGAAAACGGGATTTTGTATCAGTCAACCGTCAACAGTCAACAATCAACCTTTACCAAGGACTGACTTGAACAGTGCCGTCTGGTGCCAAAACTACACGGAAATCAGCCAGCGCTTCCGCAGGTGGCCTGCTGCCAACCGGTTTGTAAAGCAACTCGGACAACGGCGTTTCGGATCTCTCGACTGCTGCCGAATTCTCCGACTTGTAACCGACAATCGCCCCGTCTTGGGCCACACTCACCCGATAAACCAACTCCGTATCAACCGGAGGCTGATTCTTCACAACTCCGTCAATTTGCTGAGCAACTTTGCCCCTCAAAAGCTCAATTTGCGCTGGATCGGTAATTGGCAAACTTGCTGCATCAGGGCTTGCCAAACCTTCAGCAACAGGACTGGGCGTGCTTTCCGGCGAAGTACTCGACTGCGGTGTGGCGCTAGGTGAAGCGTCCGGCTGCGGCGCAGGGCTCGGAGTCGGCGAAATCGACTCAGCGTTCGGAGTTGGAGTCCCAGGCAGCAAACCGCCCGCAGGGGGCGTGGGATTGGGATTCGGGGAACCAGATCCGCCCGGATTCGGCGTCCCCTGATTCTGGCCCGCGGGATTGGGCTGCGGCACCGGATCTCTCTGGCGCTGCACTTCGGGGACCGGTACCAAGAAAAATGCCATGGCCGCCAAAGCCAAACTCGACACCCCCACGACAGCAGGCAAACTGCGCTTTGCCAAAGGTTCGGCAGACTTCACGTAACGCCTGGAAATTGGGGTTAATTGCAGCGACAATTCCGGCAGCGTCTGCGTGTCTGCAAAAAACTGATCGATCGCCTCTACCAAGTCAAATAGCTGTACCGTCGTCAAATCTACTTTTGCCGACAGTTCTGTTTTTTGATCGATTTGGGTTGGGCTGCCTGTGGAAGCGGGTAGAACGGTCAATCGGTGTAAGTTCCCGTCAATTCTTTGTAACTGCACCATACCCAAATTCGGGCCGTAGCGATCGGGATAATGCACTCCGCTCATAAATTCTTGAGCGTAGCTGCTGACGGCCCTCACCAAGCTTTCAAAAAAATCTCGTCCCCCGCTTAGGGGCTCGCCAAGACCTGTAACATAGCATTCAGCGCTCATTAATATGGAAAGCACCGGCCGTATATCTAACTGGCTGGCTGCGGAACCATCGCTCAACCCTTCTAGAACCAGGGTGCAATTTGGCAGACTGTACTGACGCCTAATAGTCATTTTTTATTCAACTTCTCCATCAAACAGGCTAACCCAGAAGCGCTGCATTCCGGCTGTGCCTGTACAAAATAGCAGTTTGCTCAACAAGTTCAAAGCTAGTTCGTTGAGCTTGTCGTCAGAATCGTAAGCTGCAACTAGCGATCGCTTGGGGTTCATGCGCGATCTAAAGTGAGCTCGAAAGCGTTCTAAATACTCGGCCAGCGGCTGGTTCTGGTTGAGGGGGAGATTTCTCGATCGCAACTGCTGCGAGTCTAGCAGCAACTGCCGAATTGTGGCGGTTAACTTGCGCGCCATATTACAGGCGATCGCCACCAGCGCTTTTGCCTCCACAATGGTAAGGGAGCGGCGCTGGGTGTAGCGTCTTAGCGGGTTAGTATTCCGCATCAGCCAAAGGGCAACCCGATTTTTGATAATTGATTCCAATTCCAGTTCCTTTGACACGGCCAGCATTTCTTCAGCACCTCCGAGATACAAGGCTTCGATCGCCAGCAACATCAAGTCAATTTGTAATCTGGCTCGGCGGGGACATCCCCCATCGGAAGGCGACAAGTCTGGCAAACTGTCTAAAATTAACGGGTTTGACTGGGTAAGCGAAGTTTCTGACGGCATTAATATCACGGCAACATCCATTCCAAACAAACTATACGGGCACGGGGGGTCTTGAGCAAGACAAATTCTCAACCAAGAACTTCTCTGGGATACTTTATTTTTATCATTGACTTTTAGGTATATTTTCTAATTTAGCAGCAACCGACCGTCACAGGCGAGCTCCAGCGGGAGTTCATCGCCCATTCCCCCAACCCCGCCGCCACTTTGTGATTCCTTGCTTCATTAGGGGAGAAGGGGAGAGTCAGAAAGCCACAAAGAATTACCCATTTCCCATTGCTTATTTCCTATTGGGATCGATCAATGTTCCTGCTTCTGGGGTTTCGTGGCTGCTTCTCTTTGAGCCATAAAATCACTAGCCGCCGCCTTATCAGTTAGGCTAATTTTTCCCTTGAGGCTATCTTGCTCCACAATTGCGCGCATTTTAACAGAACTGTTTTGACCGGTTGCGGTGGAGTCGCTGCAACCAGCTAAATTAGCAACCGCACCCGACAAGTTCAATCCTTGAGTTTCCCACTTACCAAATAGAGAAGGTTTCTCTTCGGCGGTTTTTTCCCTGCCCTCCCTGCTGCCCGAGCGCAAATTACCGCTCAAATAAACACCCGATTGCTCGATTGTCAATACCAAAACATCAGAATTCAGACATTCGGGCAAACTGTTAGGATCGAAGCGATAATTTCCCGCAATTGCCGGAGCAGCCTTTAAATTTGCTTCCCCGTAAGCAGTTACTACTTTAAACAGCAGTGAAACTGAGCCGATCGCAATACCGTAAAATGCCAGCGATTTGAGGCTTAAATGATTCATCATCTTGGTAATTAATAATTGGGCATGGGCAAACAGGGCATTGGCCATTGGGCATTGGGCATTGGTACTAACTCACAAATAACCAATAACCAATAACTAATAGCAACTGCGAACAGTCAACCGTCAACAGTCAATCGTCAACAGTCAACCGACTACCTTTGAGGAAGTACCGACGCCAAGTGCGATCGCACTTTAACGTAGCAGCGCGCAATCAGTAGCGAAGAATGACACTGCACAGCCAATTCATCAGTATACTGTCCCAAAGTTTGGCGCTCAATTCCCCACTCCCGACTCGTACCCGCAATAGTCAAATCAGCATTAGCAGAAGCTGCCACCACTGCTTGAATTGGCTCAGCAGCCTCCACAATCGGAGTTTCAATGCGCGATCGTACATCAACCGGTAACTGATCCATCACTCGCTGAAACTCGTAACTCAGCTCGTTTCCAGCTTCCCCGTCAACCGCCACCCGCAGCACCGTCAAACGGCGATCCTCGCTATTAACTAACAGTCTCAGCGCCAATTCTAAACCCAAATCATCGTGAATGTTTGCTGCGTAAGGTACTAACAAGTTATTCAACGTTTCCCGACCTCTGTCAACAAAAATTGCTACATCCACTTTAGCGTTGCTGAGAATTTGGCCGACACGTCCTCCCAAACGGTTGCTGCTAAAAGTAGGTCTGTGCCATCCTACTAAAATCAAATCCGCGCGATCTATTGTCGCAATTTGTGCCGTCTCCCTCGCTACATCATTAGTAACCCGAATGATGGGATGTACGAATTTTTGTGCCTCCGGCAGTTCCAAACTCTCAATCAATTCTGATAATTTCGAGCGGCGCTCTTGAATAATGCGATCGGCTTCCGCCGGCGTACTTTCAAAAGCATAGTCATCATTTAATTCTATCAAACTCAGAGGATGAACCGCCGCCGACTTTAAATCATCACCACCCATACCAGCAGCCGGCTGCGCCAGCGCTACCGCTAGTCGCAGTAAACCTTTCTGCGTGCTGGGATTGGCAACCGGTACTAAAATTCGATAAGTTGGCAGCAATTTGTTAGCAGTTTCTTCGCTGCTTTCCGCGAATTCTGAACGTTCTAATTCTGAATCCTCAGAGTTAAACTCAGAAATATCTAACCTAATTAACCGTTTTGGATAAGTCCACTCCAACAGGGGTGAAGTCATAAAAGTTGTCACTAAAGCCATGATGACTAACATCGTAAATAGCAGCGGGGAAATGACACCCAAGGAAAGACCGATATTCAGCACAATTAGTTCAGTCAAACCGCGAGTATTCATCAGCCATCCCAAGGCTGAAGCTTCGCGGTTGTTGATGCCACAAACTTTGGCAGCAACGTAAGTGCCGACGTACTTGCCGACAATGGCTACTCCCAAAACTGCGGCGCACAGCAGCCACAATTCGGGACTGTTGAGCAAGCCGATTTGAGTCCGCAAGCCGCTGTAAGCAAAAAATATCGGCAGCAGAAATATTAGTACAAAGTCTTCGGTTTTTTCTGCTAATTCTCTGGTTAATCCCGCATTTTTCGGCATGGCAGCACCTAGCAAAAATGCACCAAAAATTAAATGAATGCCGATTAATTCAGTAATTAAGGCAGAAGCTACAACTCCCATGTAAATGCCGGAAAGAACTAATTGTGTTAATCTGCCAGTGCGGTTGTAGTGCTTGGAAAGCCGCTGCAAGAACCAGCGGACTACAGTCAGCATGAAACCGATGTAAATTAAAGACTCAATAATTGTCGGCAAAGCACCGATCATCGAATTAGTACGAGTAACTGCGATCGCCACTGCTAACAAACACCACGCCGTTACGTCATCTACCGCAGCGCAAGTCAGGGCCAGCGTCCCCAATTTTGTATTCTGCAAGTTGTGTTCTGTAATAATTCTTGCTAGCACCGGAAAGGCAGTAATTGACATTGCAGCGCCCAAAAATAGGGCAAAGGCTGTAAACGAAACGCTATTATTTGAAACGATGGGATACAGCAGCAGCGCTAGCAAGCTTCCTAGAGAAAACGGCACTAGAATGCTGACGTGGGAAGTTAAAATCGCTATATCTAAATTGCTTTTGAGATACTTTGGATTCAGTTCCAAACCAATCAAAAACATGAAAAATATTAGCCCCACCTCAGATAGCACGTTGAGGAAGGGAACGGCTTCGGCTGGAAAAAGTGCTGTTGCGGTGGCTGGTGCAACTAAGCCAAACAGAGAAGGCCCAAGCATAATTCCTGCTACAATTTCTCCAATGACTTGAGGTTGTTTGATCGCTCGAAATCCTAAACCTACAAGTCTCGAAAGTGCAATGACAATTAGAACTTCAAGCAGAACGAGAATGGGTATGGGCATGGCGTTTTTAGCTTTGGGATTTTTGCGGATAGAGAGGGCAGGCTAATAAAGTTGACTGGATTGCCGAGAAAAAAATGGATGCCGCCAGCTCGATCGAAGGTAGAAGGCACAAGAGGCGCACCAACAACGCCATTCTCTCACAAGCGAACAAAGGCTTTGGCAACCTCCCACCTAGATTTTTCGTTTTTAAGAAGCGCTTGCGAGTAACTCTAACCGCATCGTGCACACCCCACACCCAACCCTCCCATTAAATCTCACATCTGGCTGCCAAGCCAACCCTACGGATATCAGATTGTCAGAAAAAGTAGCGCGCGCTGTGATAAACTAGAAAAGTTGTTTAAATTCGCACATCCGGGTTTTCGGGTGTTTCGAGGGCGCAAACCTTCAGAAATACGACCGGGTGGAGGATTAACCCGAATCAGGAGTTAAAAATACAATGCCAGTAGTCAGTTTGGCTCAAATGTTAGAGTCAGGGGTTCACTTCGGACACCAAACCCGTCGGTGGAACCCTAAAATGTCTCCCTACATTTTTACAGAGCGCAACGGGGTTCACATCATTGACCTCGTGCAAACCGCTCAGCTTATGGAAGACGCCTACGAGTACATGAGAGTTGCCTCAGAAAAAGGCAAAAAGTTTTTGTTCGTGGGTACGAAGCGCCAAGCTGCAGGGATTGTAGCCCAAGAAGCTCAACGCTGCGGTGCTTATTACGTCAACCAGCGCTGGCTGGGGGGAATGCTCACCAACTGGACGACGATTAAGTCCCGCGTGGAGCGGCTCAAGGATTTGGAGCGCCGCGAGGAAATCGGCGCCCTCGATTTATTGCCGAAAAAAGAAGCTTCGGTACTGCGCCGAGAAATGGCAAAACTCCAGAAATATCTGGGCGGGATTAAATCTATGCGGAAGATTCCCGACGGAGTGGTTCTGGTAGACCAACGCCGCGAGTATAATGCGGTGTTGGAATGCCAAAAGTTGGGAATTCCGATCGTCTCTCTGTTGGATACCAACTGCGACCCGGATTTGGTTGACATTGCGATTCCGGCGAATGACGATGCTATTCGATCGATCAAGCTGATAGTCGGCAAGTTGGCTGATGCCATCTACGAAGGTCGTCACGGTCAGCAGGGCGGCGACTCTGAGGAAGACTACGACTACGACGGTGGTTACGAAGGCGCTGAATATGATGTCGAAATCGAAGAATTGGATGACCCCGATTATGTAGATCCCGACGACGCTGCTGAGGCCGAAGGCGAAGAAACCGAGAGCTAGTATTGCCCTCGGAATCTGACATCAGGAAATTAAAAATTAAAGATTGAAAATTAAAAATAATTATTATTTTTAGTTGGATATTTTTAATTTTTAATTGTACATAGCACGAGTCTAAGTCATTAGTAGAACTCTGGCAAAAGCATTCATTGTGTCAGGGTCAGAATTAATTCTGGCGCTACACCTACAAAGTCGATACTAATATCGACTGGGTATTTCTTCACTCTGGTCTAATCATTAACATTAAAATTAGTGACTGATGACTAATGACTGATGACTAATGACTAATAACTAATTTTGATTGGGAACTTAAAGAAGATGGCGGACATATCTGCAAAACTTGTTAAAGAACTGCGCGAAAAAACTGGCGCGGGCATGATGGACTGCAAAAAAGCCCTCGTTGAAAACGAAGGCAATATGGAAACATCCATTGAGTGGCTGCGGAAAAAAGGTCTGGCTTCGGCAGGTAAAAAAGGTGGACGAGTCGCTTCAGAAGGACTTGTAGGCAGCTACATTCACACCGGCGGTCGCGTGGGAGTGCTGGTGGAAGTTAACTGCGAAACAGATTTTGTGGCACGTCGCGAAGAATTCCAAAAGTTGGTGCGGGATATTGCGATGCAAATTGCAGCTTGCCCGAATGTGGAATACGTGAAAGTTGAAGATATCCCCGCCGAAGTTGTCGAAAGAGAAAAGGCAATTGAAATGGGCAAAGATGACTTGGGCAACAAGCCGGAAAACATCAAAGAAAAGATTGTTCAAGGGCGGATTGAGAAGCGCATGAAAGAGTTATCTTTGATGGATCAGCCTTTTATTAAAGATCAGAATATCTCCGTGGAAGAGTTGGTGAAACAAACGATCGCCCAAATTGGAGAAAATGTCCAAGTGCGCCGCTTCGTGCGTTTTGTCTTGGGCGAAGGCATTGAAAAGGTAGAAGCTAACTTTGCCGACGAAGTGGCAGCCCAAATGGGTGTTCAATAATCCCAAATTAAGATTAAAAATTAAAAATTAAAAATGTGAAAAATCAATTTTTTGCATTTTTAATTTTTAATTTTTACAGGACTTATGGACAAACTATATTTGTAGGGCGTGCAGTGGATACCTTACTACAGATAGCGTAAGGATTTAAAACTCGCGTAAGTCCTATTTTAATTTTATACGAGAGATATGGTGCGACCAAGAGAGCGAATAGAGCAAGATTTGGCAGGACTCGAAGAGTCTTTAGCAGCCTTGAAGTTGGAGTTTAGCAGTACCTACGAAGGTTATTTAACTGCGTTGGGACAAGCGGTGCGGCAGCAGTTAATTTTGGCTTGCTATCACCTTTGCACTCAATCAGTACCTGAGTCGTTTCTCAAGTTGTCCTTCGAGGGAAGGCAAAAAATGCAGCAGTCTGTAAGGGCTTTGGCTGCGGCGTCGGAGGAAAAATTGCGATCGCTGGTGACTGAATCAGAAGCAGAGGAAGAGGAAGAGGAAGAGGAAGAGGAAGAGGAAGAGGAAGAGGAAGACGACTTCGACAAAGACGAAGAGGAAGAAGAGGAAGACGAAGCAGGCGACAAGGAAGAAGACCAAAAGGAAAAAAACCAAGTTTCCGCAATTAACTATCTATTTTCATTGGCAAATTATCAATTGCCAAACGCCAATTCCCCTGAAAGTTTGGCACGGTGGCAAAATAGTATTGAAAAGTCGATCGTCCATATACTCAAGCTGCTTTCTCGCGACACCAACCGCTTGCTGCAACAGTCGGGAATCTTGCCGAGTCAATTGCCAGAACCGGTTCTAGAAGCTGCTTCTGGTGCTGAATCCTCCGGCGACAGCGTTGCCGGGCCGCCTAACTTATTAAACTTAATCATTGAAACCGATGCCTCATCAGCATCGCGAAAATTGGCAGAAACCTTTGGTAGTAGGGCGCTGCACATTACAGCGATTAAACTGCGACTATCGGAAATAGAGTTTGGCGATGCGGGAACCTCGGCTTGGCGCCAGCAAATTCGTAACCTGTCTGTAAAGTTGAACTCGCTGGGCCGCGATTACCAGAAAAAGCAGCGGGAACTCGCTGTGGTGGAGGCTGAGTCGGCTTGGCGATCGAGTTGGTTTGAAGATTAGTCAGTTGTCAATTGACACTTGTCAATTGACAAGTGTCAGTTGTCAGGTGTCTGGAATTCTTGAGCTATGATTAATAACTAATGACTAATGACTAATGACTAATGACTAATTATTAATAACTGATGACTAATAACTAATGACTGATGACTAATAACCAACCCGAATGGCAGCGATTGCAAAAAGCTCTTTCAGTAGAAGCCGATCGCGGATTTAACGACATCCAAGGCAGTCAATACCGCTTCAGCGAGTTTCTGGGCCTGAGTTTGAGACAACTTGCAGGTTCTGTGGCCGCTTCTTCGCGCGATCGAGCCAGACAACTAGCAGCTGAATTTGACATCTACCCTCAGAAAGATCTCGAACAGCGCCAACATTCGATCGCCATTACGGTCAGTTTTCTGAGGCAAATGGAGCAAGTTTGGGAACAAGAAACTCGCCACCAGCAAGAACTTGCACGACAAGTCAGACCCGCAAACGCTAACGCTTCTGAACCAACCGCCCCAGCACTTTCCGTTCCCCGAACAGCACCCCTGAGTACAGCACCCCCACCACCAAGCCTGACTCTCGACCAACAGTTAACCCGCGTCACCGGCATCGGCCCCGCCAACGGCAACCGCTTGGCAAAACTGGGTTTATACACTGTATATGACTTGCTTTATTACTATCCCCGCAACCACATCGACTATGCAAAGCAAGTACAAATTCGCGAGCTAGTAGCCGGGGAAACTGTCACTTTAATCGCCGAAGTAAAGCGCTGCAATTGCTTTTCTAGTCCGAAGAATAAGAAGTTAACCATATTAGAAGTAATTTTAAAAGACCGCACCGGAGAGATAAAAATTAGTCGTTTTTTTGCAGGTCCTCGCTACAGCAATCGCGGTTGGCAAGAATTCAAAAAGCGCGAGTATTGTACTGGTGCGGTGCTGGCAGCTTCCGGGTTGGTGAAGCAGGGTAAATATGGAATTACTTTAGAAAATCCTGAGTTAGAAGTATTAGACGACTCCGGCGGTGCGATCGAATCAATGAAAGTCGGCCGCCTGATACCAGTTTATCCGCTGACGGAAGGGGTGGATGCCGGTTCGGTGAGGCGATCGATTTTGGCTGCAATGCCGGCGGCGAAAATGTTGCCAGAATCCCTACCAGAGGATTTGCGCGAGCGTTACGGTTTAATGGGTTTAGCGGATGCTGTGACTAATATTCACTTTCCGCTCGATCGAGATTGTTTAGCCGCCGCCCGCCGCCGCTTAGTTTTTGACGAATTTTTCTACCTGCAATTAGGACTTTTAAAGCGCCGCCAAACCCAAAGGAAAGCTCAAGCTAGTGCAGTCATCCTTCCTACAGGCAAATTGATCGAACATTTTTATGAAATTTTGCCTTTTGCGTTGACTAATGCTCAAGAAAGAGTCATCAATGACATCCTCAACGATTTAGCTTCGCCCCAACCGATGAACAGATTAGTGCAAGGCGATGTCGGCGCTGGCAAAACCGTAGTAGCTGTCGTGGCAATGCTAGCAGCAATTCAATCCGGTTATCAAGCGGCTTTAATGGCACCGACAGAAGTTTTAGCAGAACAGCATTACCGCAAATTGGTAGGTTGGTTTAACTTGATGCACTTGTCTGTTGAACTGTTAACTGGTTCCACAAAAATAGCCAAGCGCCGAGAAATTCACAACCAGTTAGAAACCGGAGAATTGCCTGTTTTAGTGGGAACTCATGCGCTGATTCAAGATACGGTGAATTTCCATAAATTGGGTTTGGCGGTAATTGACGAACAACACAGATTCGGCGTGCAGCAGCGCGCTAAATTGCAGCAAAAAGGCGAAGCTCCCCACGTTTTGACGATGACGGCAACTCCCATTCCCCGGACGCTGGCGCTGACGCTGCATGGGGATTTAGATGTGAGTCAAATTGATGAACTCCCCCCTGGTAGGCAGGCAATTCAAACAACTGTACTGTCTGCCAAAGAACGCATTCAAGCTTACGATTTGATTCGGCGGGAAGTGGCGAGCGGGCGTCAAGTTTATGTGGTGCTGCCGCTGGTGGAGGAGTCGGAAAAGTTGGATGTGCGATCGGCAATTGAGGAACAAGAGAAACTGCAAAAAAGCGTATTCCCTGAGTTTAAGGTTGGTTTGCTGCACGGTAGAATGAGCAGTGCCGACAAAGACGAAGCAATTTCTAAGTTTCGGGACAAACAAACTGATATTTTAGTATCTACTACTGTGGTCGAAGTAGGAGTAGACGTGCCGAATGCCACGGTAATGCTGATTGAAAATTCTGAGCGTTTTGGACTGTCGCAACTGCACCAGTTGCGGGGTAGAGTCGGTCGGGGCAGCAACCGTTCTTATTGTTTGTTAATGCCCGGTTCCAAAACGGCGGAAGCTATGCAGAGAATGAAGGTTTTAGAACAATCTCAAGATGGCTTTTTTATTGCGGAAATGGACATGAGACTGCGCGGGCCTGGTCAGGTTTTGGGAACTCGGCAGTCTGGTTTGCCGGATTTTGCTTTGGCGAGTTTGGTGGAGGATCAGGAGGTTTTGGAGTTGGCGAGGGCGGCGGCTCAAATGGTAATTGAGAATGATGAAAGTTTGAATCAGTGGCCGGTGGTGCGGGATGAATTGGAGCGGAGATATCAGCGGATGATGAGTGGGTCGATTTTGACTTAGATAGTTTTGAACGCAGCAACGGGATTTTTAATAATATTTTGTAGTGGCGGGTTAAGCAAAGATATATCAAAGCCGCCAGTTTATTGCTGCACTCACCTGCCCTCCTCCCCATAGGGCGGTTTATTTGCACCTACTTCTTTAATGTCAGTAACGTCAGAAACTGGTTTTCTTCCCATAAACTCACGTAAAATCCTAGGTTTTTTGTCAGGAAACGCGGTTTATACTTTTTTGCTGAGACTGCTGCAAAATATCAGGTTGATCGAAACGTCAAAAACACGAATTTGTTGGAAACGAGTGCCTCAACCCCAACTACTTTAGGAGAGGATTTTGGCCTTAATCTACGCTATTTTGATAAGGAGCCAGGCTTGGGGTACTTATTCGACCAAGAATCCTTCGCAGGAATGACGAAGAAGTGTCAAAATTAAGATAGTTCTGCCAGAAACAGGGGAAAGGAAATCTAGCCTGTACTGGCGCCTAAGGCAACATTGATTCCTCGCTGGTTACGCTTGCAGGTGGTCGCCGACGGTTCGTCGCATTTAATCTCAACAGTAATTATGAAAGATCTCACTCGTTATCGAAATATCGGCATCTTCGCCCACGTAGATGCTGGCAAGACCACCACAACAGAAAGAATCCTGAAACTGACAGGTAAAATCCACAAAATTGGTGAAGTTCACGAAGGCGCGGCGACTACTGACTTCATGGAACAGGAGCAAGAGCGCGGTATTACGATTCAATCCGCTGCTACCACCTGCTTCTGGAACGACCATCAGCTCAACATCATTGATACTCCCGGACACGTCGATTTTACGATCGAAGTTTACCGTTCTTTGAAGGTTCTCGATGGTGGCATCGGTGTGTTCTGCGGTTCGGGTGGAGTTGAACCGCAATCGGAAACCAACTGGCGCTACGCTAACGATTCCAAAGTCGCTCGCGTCATCTACATCAACAAGCTCGATCGCACCGGTGCAGATTTTTACCGCGTTGTCCAGCAAGTCGATAAAATCCTTGGCGCTAAACCGATGGTAATGGTATTGCCCATCGGCATAGAAGAAAAGTTCTGCGGCGTAGTCGATTTGCTGACCCGCAAAGCCTGGATCTGGGATGACTCCGGCGATCCGATGAACTATCAAATTAAAGATGTCCCGGCCGATATGGTCGATGATGTCGAAACTTGGCGCGAAAAGTTAATCGAACTGGCAGTCGAGCAAGACGACACTGTGATGGAACAGTATCTCGAAGGCAACGAGCCGAGCCTCGACGACCTCAAGCGCTGCATTCGCAAAGGTACTCGCGATCGGGCATTTTTCCCCACTTACTGCGGCTCATCGTTTAAAAACAAAGGCGTGCAGTTGGTTCTCGATGCCGTAGTTGACTACCTGCCAAACCCGATGGAAGTCACACCGCAGCCAGAAGTCGATCTCGAGGGCGAGGAAACCGGCGAGTTTGCGATAGTCGATCCCAACAGGCCATTGCGGGCACTCGCGTTTAAGATCATGGACGATCGCTACGGTGCTTTAACATTCACGCGCCTGTACTCAGGTAAGTTGTCCAAGGGCGACACCGTACTTAACACCGCCACAGGCAAAACCGAGCGCATCAGCCGTTTGGTGGAAATGCACGCCAACTCTCGCGAAGAAATTGAATCCGCGCAAGCAGGGGACATTGTGGCGATCGTCGGCATGAAAAACGTCCGCACCGGACACACCATCTGCGACCCCAAAAATCCCGCAACCCTAGAGCCGATGGTATTCCCCGATCCCGTTATTTCGATTTCGGTCAAACCGAAACAAAAAGGCGGCGAAGAAAAAATGGGAGCAGCCCTCACCAAGATGGTGCAAGAAGACCCATCCTTCCACATGGTGACGGATCAAGAAAGCGGCGAAACGATTCTCAAGGGGATGGGCGAGTTACACCTCGACATCAAAGTAGACATTCTCAAGCGCACCCACGGGATCGAAGTAGAAGTCGGCGAACCACAGGTAGCCTACCGCGAGTCGATTACCAAGCGCCTCGAAGACGAATACACCCACAAAAAGCAATCAGGTGGTTCCGGTCAATTTGCCAAAATTGGCTATGTGATCGAGCCTGGTGAGGTTGGAAGCGGCTTCCAGTTTGAGTCGAAAGTGACTGGTGGTAGCGTGCCGAGAGAATATTGGCCAGCGGTCGAAAAAGGCTTTGAAAGCTGCATCGACAAAGGCGTCTTGGCCGGATTCCCCTGCTTGGACTTGAAATTCACCCTACTAGACGGCGGTTTCCACCCCGTTGACTCGTCAGCAATGGCTTTTGAAATTGCTGCCAAAGCGGCCTATCGGCAGTCTCTGCCTAAAGCGGCGCCTCAGTTGCTCGAACCGATTATGAATGTCGATGTATTCACTCCAGATGATTACATGGGCGACGTGATCGGCGACCTCAACCGCCGCCGGGGGATGATGAAATCTCAAGAAACAAGCCAGACAGGAGCACGGATCAAGGCAGATGTGCCGTTGAGCGAAATGTTTGGTTACATTAGCGATTTGCGTACTATGACCTCTGGGCGCGGACAGTTTTCAATGTCCTTCTCGCACTATGCTCCTTGTCCGAATAACATCGCTGAAGAAGTGATTAAGGCGGCAAAAGAGCGTCAAGCCGCGAAGTAGTAGTGCTTTTGACTCCCGGTAGGTGCTATCTGGAGTCAAACAGAACAATTAAATCCCCGACAACTTCTACGAAGTCGGGGATTTAATCTAGATAATAAGTACAGTGAGGTTCGACAAAAAAATATGATTGAGTCGATCGCAACACTTTCACTAACAGACTTCCTCGCTCAACCGGATATTGAATCCTCGCCTGCATGGGAATTTATTCTGGGACGAGCAGTTCAAAAAACTATGCCAACCCTTTTTCATTCGCGACTGCAACACAACTTGGTTAACTATATCAACGATCGGACTGATCGATTTGAAGCGATACCAGAGTTGCGTTGCTTGGTACTTCCCTACTCGCCAGTACCAGATATAGCGATTGTAGCAGGCGATCGGCTTACCGATGAAGACGGACCACTTAACGGCGCACCGGATTGGTTAATTGAAATTCTATCGCCGGATCAAAGCACTTTAAAATTGCAGAATAAGATCCTCCACTGCCTCATTAACGGCACGCAATTAGCATGGCTAATCGATCTCTCTCACCAACAAGTTTGGGTATGGCAGGGTGAGGAGCTACCTATAATCTGTTCGGGTGCAGATATTTTACCAGTTTTAGGTATTCTCCCGGAACTTACGGTTGATGCTGTGATGGCTATGATTCGCCGACAGTAGGCATTTTATTAGAAAACTGGGTTTAAAACCCCGTTGATAGTAATTAGGGTTTGCTGAATATAGCGCATATTGCGTGGTCTGGGTTTGCGATCGGCTTATTCAGCAAGCCCCACATATTAGATAGTAGAACCACGAGCAGACATCAACAACATCTTGATTTCTTCAAGACTAAATGGTGGTGAACGACGATGAATCATAGCGTGACAATTTGGGCAAACAGGACGCAAATCTTTTATAGGGTCAATTTCATACTCTTCTGCAATTTCTGAAAGGGGTTTTAGATGATGAACATGAATGAAACCTTTTCCTGGTTGTCCAAAAGTTTTGCCAAAATCGAAATCACAAATATAGCAACTTGAACCGTAATAATCAATACATTTTTGCCGAGCTTTAGGCTCTCGTTCATAAGCGTTGACTGAAACTTGCCGTACTGCCCCCTCACGAAATGTTTGTACTGCATCTACTTCATCAGGAAAGAATCTAGTAGTAGTTACAGATTCCTGAACCTGAAGCGGATTTTGCCAATCCCACAAACATTTTAGGTAGTCCTCAAAACGGTCTTCCTCACCAAGATACACATTTATTGCAGCACGAAAGATAGCAAAGAGTTCGACAAAGTTATCAATCACTGGCTGAGCTGCATCTAGGTCTTTAATAGGAAGAACTAGGGATGGACTCTGAATATAAGTACCTTTCCCATCTCGTTCAGGAACTAATTGCAGCTTGTTAATGAACTCCTCATACTCTAAATTTTCATCTTCTTTCGGTGCAATAGTTTCAGAGTAAACTTCATATTCACCCTGATCCAAAATCTGAGTAACATCTTTCAAATGCTTATTCAGGACTTGAACAATCGGATTCCCTTCTAGTCCTCTTAATCCAAAAAAGTTCACAAATAAACTATCAGAAGTACACTCAAATCTCTGTTGGAAATACCAAGTTCCTTTTATAGTCAAGCCAGCGCTTGCTATTTTGAATGGCTTGGTTTTCTTGGCTCCAGAGCGATGAGCTGGTGTAGTCGTTATTCGACAATCTGAGAGTACATCTGTGCCATAAACTTGGTGAATTTGGTCACAAGCTTGTTTAATGATTATTTTAAGCTTAGGAACAAGTAATTCTTTTAGCTTATCAGCACGCTCTCGATTGTCTTCGACTGAGAAGAGATATTGTTCAGCAGACCCTATCAGTGGCAAGTCAACGATTTGTGACAATCCGGTCTCCTCAACTGAATTCATATCTGCTCTCCGACATTACAAGTCCAACGAAAACTAATCGATATTTTAGCTTTTTTTCGACATATCCTGAAATAGGTCATGCTTCCCCGGCTCCTAAAACTTGTGCTGTGGTGAGTTTGAGCCTTGTAGGGTGCGTCAGTTAGAATACTTACTGGACAAGGGAAACGCTTATGGACTGACGCACCCTACTATCGTCTTTTAAATGCCGAACAGCTTATGACTCAAATAAATCCCGATCGCACTGCTGGTACAATTGCGATCGACGTTTGCGCTCAATCAAACGGGCAGTATCTTTGTCAGATTTCGTCATCTCTGAGCGATCGCCCTGATGATACCATGAATTTTTACGGACAAACGAAAGAACATGCGATCGCGATCGCCCTAGAAAATTTAGCATCTCGCTACCGCCAGCAAGCGGAAGACTCTCAAAATATAGATTGGGATGCGGTGGAAATTTCGGATTCGGGAGTGCCGATTGAAAAGCGTTATCACGTAATTTTGCACTACGAACGAATTGCTAAAGATGAATCTAAGTTTGAGGCAATGCACAATACAATGATGGGAAATACAGTAGTTGAAAATGCCAAAATTTCAATAATTGAGATAGATCCCGATATCGAAATCGAGGCCAGAGGGCTATCAAAATATTGAGCCCTCGGCACTTAGGTGCAGATGGGCATCTTACCCTACGCATCAACGCTCGAAACGTGAGTTTGAGGGGGCGATCGACTAGAAGCGATCGCATAATTTCAAATCCCCAAAATTTATTTTCTATTACTCCCCCGCAAAATCTGCCCTAAACTTCTCCACAACTCGATTCAACTCAACTGAATGAGAAGCTTTAAATAAAATGCGATCGCCCGGTGTGACAAACTCCATTAAATGCCTTGCTAAATCTTCGCGGGAATTCTCCCTCGCAATATCTTCTACCTCCACAAAAGGCAAACCCGCCGCACCTGCAGCCATCGCCGCCGCTTCCTCAAAATCAGCAAAAACAAACAAAGCATCCAGATTCAACTCTCGCGCGGCCCTTCCCACTTGTCGGTGAAATTCGATCGCCCTCTCGCCCAATTCCTTCATCGTTCCCAACACCGCAATCCGGCGCTTTCCAGGAGTATCTGCTAACAGTCTCAACGCCGCCAACATCGACTCCAAACCAGCATTGTAAGTCTCATCCAGAATCACAATATCCTGCGGCAAATCGTAGCAGCGCGCCCGTCCATCCGGTAACTGGACAGACAAACCTTGCTTTAAAACTTCCCAATCAATACCTAAAACTTTTCCTACCGCCAAAGCCGCCAAATAATTTAGAGCATTGTGCCGTCCCGGCAGCGGCAGCGGCAATTCTACACCTTCTACTAACATTGTATCATTATTGAGCAATTCTCCGCACAAATCCCCGCCTTCTAAACCATAGGTTAAAGTTTTTCCCTGCCAAACTTTTGCCGCAGTTGCGATTAATCTGTCACCATCGTGATTGAGAATAGCCATGCTATCAGCAGGCATTTCGGCTAACAGTTCGCACTTAGCTTGAGCGATCGCCTCTTCCGAACCCAATCGCCCAATATGCGCGGTTCCTACATTAGTAATTACCGCCACAGTAGGACGCGCCATTTGCGACAGCAGCGCTATTTCGCCACTCCCGCGCATTCCCATTTCAATTACAGCATAATTGTGGGAAGGTGAAAGCTCCAACAAAGTTTTTGGTACGCCAATTTCATTGTTGTAGTTATATTGAGTTTTAAGAACATTTCCCTTCGTTAACAAAACCGCCGCAATTAACTCTTTAACAGTAGTTTTACCTACAGAACCAGTAACAGCAACTATAGGTATACTGAATTGGTCGCGCCACCAACGGGCGATCGATTGGTAAGCTTTTAAAGTATCGTCCACGCGCAATAGCGGAAAATTAGGCAATTCCTCTTCCCAATCTCGATCGACAATTGCTGCTATCGCCCCCAAATCGTGAGCTTTTGCCACAAATTGATGGCCATCAAAAGTGTCTCCCCGCAGTGCCAAAAATACTTCACCCCCCTCAAGAGTGCGCGTATCTGTGGCAATACCTGTCCCCAAAATTGTCGAAACGCCCTCAGACACAGCAGGCAAAGGTACAGATAAAATTTCAGCAAGTTGGGCGATACTTACGCGACAAACCATAACCAGCACTCACATTTCAAATAATTATTTTCACAGCTAATTCTACCTCGCCCAACCTCAAATTTAACTAATAACGGGCTGCGGATCGGGATTGACCTTGAACATCCTAATACGAAATCGTCCGCCCACCAAGAAATTATCCCGTACCTACCCACAATCTTTACCAATACTTTACAAAGTAGATGGTGATTTAAGGCCTTGCTAATTACAAACAATTCATGTCATGCTGGTGTTGATAAATAGTTTAACTAAGCAAAAAATATCGATCGGCTTAAGCTGCTGACAGCTTCTACCCATAAGCCTCATCCGGCGAGAAGCTCGGTTGACTCAATTGTTGCGATTGATTGGCCAATTCATCAAGATAATAGGGCTGAAAGCTCCTACCTCAGCCTCGGAGGGTTAATCCACAGTGAACGACTACAACAGACAAAGCCACGAAGAAGAACAGCTACTTTACAAGCACTGGCTGGAGTTGGTACAACGAGAGCAGCCGGCTGAACTGATCGGCCGCTTTCGCACTTTGTTTATCCAAGGTACCGGATATCCCGATCGCTCGATCGCCGACGCACTTGAAAAAATAGCAGCCTCAAAACACGCCGAACAAGAATTCAAATACATCCTCAACCGCTGCTGCCACATCCTGATCAACCGTTGGCAAACATACCCCAGCAAGCAAGCAGCCATCCCTGAATTGATCGCTGTGTTTGAAGAAGCGCCCAAAATATTATTTGGATACAATCGATCGCGGGGGCGAGGCTCTATCCCCCAATTAGTAAATCAATTTACCGAAAGCGAACAGTACCTCACCCTCCAACGCTTAGCCAAAGTCATAACTCACAGCAATGAAGATAGCAGCAACAGCAAAACCCCTGCTACCCTTGCCCTCGGAACCTTAATTCCCCGTTACCCCTACCTCTACAAACACTGCCTCCTCAGCGACGACAGCACCTACGAACAGCAAAAAATCATTAAAAAAATCCAAGCTCAAAAGCAGCAGCAATTTGAGATCAATCTCTCACAATACGTCGCTCACCAAGTGAGAAAAACCCAAATAGCTCGTCGGGAAACCTCCCTTTCCTTCGGCAGAAATATACAAGTTATAAAAAATCCCACACTTTTGACCGACTCGGAACTATTCTTTGCCCTCAAGCAATTTGTCGGAAAAGTAGAAGGAGCCGATACCTACAGACAGCTAGCGGGCCGTTTCACGGCGAACGCCAGCACACATCAGTCCTACCGCTCCTTTAAAGACGACTTGTACGAATACCTGATTTCTTCTGTCACCGATGAGCGCTACGGCAAACGTCTCTTTAACGAAAAATTGTATAAGCAACTACAAAACACCCTGCCCCACAGCGACGATCAGAAGTTTAACGAATTTTTAATGATCAGAACTTGCAGCCAGTTATTGAACTTTTTAGTAGTGGAGAGTACTGTGCGGCCCAACCACTTTGTCTTCATCGACCTAATCTCAAACCTCGGACCCACCCAAACCACAGGTTTACTGCTGAAAATCGTACTAATTTGTGGCAAAGTCAAGCCCTACCTAGAGAAGCGACTGGCAATTTTGTTCGGTCACTACGAATGCAGTACCCGAGAAGGCGTGGTGTGGTTAGTCAAAGCCCTGGAAAACGTAAACCTAGCTTTGACTACCAACTTTGGCAAGGTGGATGTATCTTTCCTGCGGTGAGAGGGCGCGACATAACTTCTCTGCTTCCACAGCAGGCAAAACATCACACCGATCGAGCAGGTTTCTGAATACCCTAAAAGTTTTACATTATAATCAGAACGACTTAATTAACTCCTGAAAACTACTCAAAAGACGTTATTCTATGTTAAAGTACCTAGTGTGAATCAGATTCAGTTGCAGGCTTTGTTCATTGCTACAGAATTGTCTAAAAACTTGCCCTTCTGTATCGGCAGGGGACTCTCCGAAACTGAAATCTTCGCACTGTCTAAATTTTGGAGTTATTCCTCATGTCGATATACGTCGGTAACTTATCCTACCAAGTTACCCAAGAAGACATCACCACCGTCTTCGCCGAATACGGAACCGTTAAGCGAGTACATCTACCTACCGACAGAGAAACCAGTCGCCCCCGCGGCTTTGGTTTTGTAGAAATGTCCACAGATGCAGAAGAAGATGCAGCCATTAGTGCTCTCGACGGAGCAGAGTGGATGGGTCGCGATCTCAAAGTTAACAAAGCTAAGCCCCGCGAAGATGAAGGTGGCCGGGGCGGCGGCAACCGGGGCGGCGGCCCTGGCAAATTTGGTCGCGCAGGAGGAGGCGGAGGAGGACGTTATTAATTTCCTCGGATAAAGATTTGAGATTGGAGAGTTGAAATTGGTGCGAGAGATCACCTAGCTCCGAACCACTTCCGGCCGTTCCGAAAAACCTATGCTCTTCAAGTTTCCATATCTACCGCATTAAATATACCAAAAAGCCAAGGGCCTAACCCTTGGCTTTTTGGTATGAGAGTTTACGGTATGATACTGAAATCGGCTGGGCGAATTCGTTGCAGTACCGTCAGGTTTTAATCGTCAGGTTCGATGCTGCTGCTCAATCCGTGATTGTTGAGGGTTTCAGCGTAAAACTCAGCGTGTTCGAGAGCGCAAACAATCACCAATCCCATCCCGTTAGTATGGGCTTCCATCATCACATTTACCGCCTGCGGCTGAGTCAGACTCGGTACCGTCGCCATCAAAGTCTGCACCACGTACTCCATAGGATTGAAATCATCATTGTGCAGCAGAACGCGGTAGCGCGGTGCAAGCTTGCGGACTGTGGAAGGCTTTTGAATAATTTCGACAGACACTAATCTATACCTCCTGACTTGTAAAATGTTAAAATTTGTCAACAATCTTGAGCCGGATTCCTCCGCTGTGCAAGACTATCTCACTTTCAGCTATTTTATTGAAATCTGAAAATTCAGACAAGGCAGCCCCTTGGTCGATCGCGAGCTGTGAACCCAACACCAAACCCACAGGAGGTGTCCTGGGCCCTCCGCAACCACCTTCCTAGCGCCATAATATTAGAAAGGCGAGATCGGTTAAAAATAACAAACTACTACCTGTTGAGTCTCCAGAACTGAGGGAACCTTATATGAAACGCAAACCTAAATCCTACAACGACAGATTCAGCGGCGACCCATCCCGAGGAGATGAAGACTCCGACTACCCCGGCTCCATGGGCGGACAGTCGCGGCGTCAACCTCAGTCCGGCAAACCCTCTTTCCTCAATTCCGCCACCCTAGGAATCTTAACAGCCGTCTTTATTCTGGGAATTGGGATTGGCATTGCCTTTAGCTCCACAGCTACAATTAGCCCAGAGAACGTAGCCTCCCGTGAATTTATCGATCGCAGTGCCCCGAACCCAGAACTTTGCGTGCAGTTTGGAGCAAGCGCGATGGTGACAGATATGCGCCTCTACGTCACCCTCAACCCTTTCAACGTCTACATCTCGCAGCCGAGTATGCGCCCCGGATGCGTCCTGCGAACCAATAACTGGGCAATTCTGGAACAAAGAAAACTCATCAGCCAAGACCAAGTGCGCGATTGTAAAAATCGCATGAACACCTTTGGCTTCACCGGCCCCCTAGAAGCTCAACCCGAAATTAACTGTATCTACCAAAACGACGGCGCTAAAAACCTGTTCCTCAACCAACCGGGTTCGATAGCTCCAACCACTGAAGGTCAAAATTTCTAAATCCCGATATAGCGGTTTTGATTTGAGTGAACTACAGAAATAAAGTAGGGACTTAGGCTAAGCCTAAGTCCCTACTTTATTTCAGAGAATGGAAAACTGCTCTAAGTAAATTTTGAACGAAGAGGTTCGAGAGAAGAAGAAAGTCTTCCTTCTTCCTTCTTCCTTCTTCCTTCAAAAACCGAACTGGGGGAAATCTTCGGTTAACTGAACGTGCAAAATTTGGCCGGGTTGAATCGTAGCAGGTTGAGGAGCCGCGACGTAAGTCGTAGCAACACCACCGGCTGCTCCCGCCAACAAACCGATACCGGAAAAGCCGCTCAGCAAGAACAAAGCTAAGCCACCAATACCAGTATTTCGCAACAAACTGCGATCGGAAGGCTGAGCCCGCCGACCTTCCACGGGTTCCGAGCGAGCCACCAGAGGGATATTGCGGCCGTTGAGACTAATAGCTTCCACTACAAATCGACTGCCGAGGTTAGTCGTTTCAAATCGACCGATGACCGGTGTATTAGCAGGTACGATCGTATTGCCAAGACTGTCGAGAATTCCCCCTTGCAGCAGCAGCACTTCCTCTCGGCTGGGCTTCGCACGGGCAAGGCGCAAAGCCCGATCGCCGGGGTAGAGCAAACTGAGTTCCGTTCCCGCCGGCAACAAAACATTCGCCCCAGTTGCCGCCTGCAAAGGAGCATTTGATCGGCCGCGAGGAAGTGGTTCACCAAAAGTAAGCGTGCGCTGTTGGGGTGCAGCAACAGCCGTTATTTGAGGGGCTAGGCGGGGTACAGCAGCAGCTTGTACCCCACGGCGTTCGTCAAGGCGAACATTAACTAAAGGCACTGTTATCGGCCGGATTTGGTCATTTGAACTAGACCGCTGCGAAAAATTTGAACCGGGATTTGGGGAAGTAGGAGGCTCAGGTCGATCGAGCTCTGTGGCAGCAGTTGAGTTGGAATCTGTCGGTGGCTGGTTTTGCGGTACTTGCATTGCAGGCTGGGGTTGAGTTTCGGAAGTTTCCATAATTGGAGTCGGTTCGATCGAAGGACGCAACACCCAGTGATTTTCTACCCCTATTCTTTGGAACTGAACTTTCCCTGCGCTGAAACCGACTCCAGGAGCCAAATTGACCAGAATTCTCGCCGTTCCCGGTTGAAGTTGACTTACCCCCACAGAACGCACTCTGCCTTGTGGGTATAGCTGAGTTGCATCTACTCCGAGCTCAGTATTGGGTAAATCCACAGCAATCTGAGACGGGTTGAGTAGAGAATATGTAGGGGTTGTTCCCTCTGGAAGAGTAATTTCTAACTGATTCGTCGCCGGATCGAATTTCCAACTTGTTACTGTAGAAGCATTTGCTGGTTCTAGTGTTACCGGCACTGTCGCAACTGCGGCAACGACTGCTAGACTCAGACTCAGTGACTCGATCGCCAACAATCCGGGTGCTAGAGAATTAACAGTCAATTTTTGTAAGTATTCCCCAAATCGGGTGAATAATTTTTTGTATGGCATGGCGGCTAAGTGAAATTTTTGATCTGAAATAGATTATGGATGGGAAAATTGTGCCTTCGGATGACGCTGAAAGTTTAGCATTATGGCGATATGAAAAATTTAACTAAATGGAAATTATTGCGATCGCACTTCGTTCTTAAAAACAAGTGGTGTCAGGTTAGACAAGATGAAATAGAATTGCCAAACGGACAAATTATAGACGACTTTTTTGTTAATGTCCGACCCAATATCGCCCTAATATTTGCCACGACAGAGCAGCAAGAACTTGTATTAGTGCGCCAATACAGGCACGGAGCAGGCGAAATTTTGCTGGAACTGCCTGCTGGATCTTTCAACCCTGCTGAAGAGAGCGGTAAATCGGCAGCCGCCAGAGAACTTGCCGAAGAAACGGGATATGTTGCTGAAGAAATTTTGGAACTAGCAACCTTATATGATAACCCTGTAAAAGACACCAATTCTATCTACCTATACTTTGCTAAAAATGTCAAGCTTGCCAGCAAAATTCAATTAGATATTACCGAAGATATTGAAGTAGTTTTAGTCCCAATTACCGAAGTTTTGGTAAAAATAAAAAACAGAGAAATTTGTGTATCAGGAAGCATCGCAGCTATTTTTTTAGGATTAGAATTTTTGAATAAACAGCGCTAAGGTGCTGTGTGAATAGAACCTTACACGCTGTTTATTGCGCTTTGATCTTAACTCGAAAGAGTGAGAAAATCGAGAGAAGTAATAGTATGATCAGCGCCAAAAACCTGAGCCA
>NZ_JAUBQS010000065.1:0-34732 GCF_036701355.1 Microcoleus sp. Pol12B3 | reverse complement strand
ACTCAGTTGTCCTAATCGGTTGATTAGGCTAACCGTCCCTGAGTATTTCTACTCATTTAGGTTAAACGAATCGCACAGGCATAAATTTATAGTTTCAATCCCTGATAGGGTTTTAGGTTGTTTCCGGCTGGTACTACCTACCTAGTTCGGTTCGAGAAGCCCGTCAGAAGTTTCAATCCCTGATAGGGTTTTAGGTTGTTTCCGGCCAGTTACCTACAGCTATCTGTAACTAATATAAGTGTTTCAATCCCTGATAGGGTTTTAGGTTGTTTCCGGCTATCGATTCGGATGCTCTTGACACGGTGTAAGGTTTCAATCCCTGATAGGGTTTTAGGTTGTTTCCGGTTTAGTAAATTCAAGCTGCGAAAGCCAGTAGCGAGGTTTCAATCCCTGATAGGGTTTTAGGTTGTTTCCGGGAGTATTTTTGGAGCCACCGCGACGAATTGAATCGTTTCAATCCCTGATAGGGTTTTAGGTTGTTTCCGGCTTGATTGAGTGCGAGATTGATCCGCTATCAATTCCGTTTCAATCCCTGATAGGGTTTTAGGTTGTTTCCGGTTGAAGAGCTGTAGCGCAAATCGTGAGTATTTGTGCGTTTCAATCCCTGATAGGGTTTTAGGTTGTTTCCGGCTTGATAACGCTGACTCAAAAGCGCGGACTGCGATCGTTTCAATCCCTGATAGGGTTTTAGGTTGTTTCCGGGGATTGATTCTATATCAGGAGGTAATTATGGATGCGTTTCAATCCCTGATAGGGTTTTAGGTTGTTTCCGGATGTGCCAATGTCAATAGGGATTTTAGAAAGATTAAGTTTCAATCCCTGATAGGGTTTTAGGTTGTTTCCGGATAAATTTTTGAAGATTGAGAGTGTGCAGCGCGGGTGTTTCAATCCCTGATAGGGTTTTAGGTTGTTTCCGGCCTTTCTTGGAGAGCGGCCCGTGAGTAGGCTTGGCGCGTTTCAATCCCTGATAGGGTTTTAGGTTGTTTCCGGTTTATCCGTCACACCCGTCACAATCGTTTCTGTCGTTTCAATCCCTGATAGGGTTTTAGGTTGTTTCCGGTTATTGCCTGTGTCAGGCGTTTCACCTACCATGTTTCAATCCCTGATAGGGTTTTAGGTTGTTTCCGGATTTCGGCAAGTTTTCTCACAAAAGATATATACAATGTTTCAATCCCTGATAGGGTTTTAGGTTGTTTCCGGCGCCGGGGTCTGGGAGGCTTGAAATATAAAATTTTCAAGGTTCAGTTGCGTCTGACTGCAATCAATATACCGTTTCAGCCATCGCCCCGTCAAGGGGGCAAAATTCCAATAGACCTCAAACTCTCTCCCACTAAAGCTTTCAGCATTTGCGTCTGACCCGCATGAGGTACAAACCACCGCAAACCCAGTCCTGGTAAAGCTCTGAGCCATTAAAATTCCCCTCTCCGTTCTACACCTACAGCCAGACGCAAAATCAGACCATAAAGATTGTAGTATCGATCGGTGTCCGGCCGCCAATCCGCTCGATCTTGCCCTGACAGCAAGCACACAAATAGTGAAACAGGATGCTGTCTTCTTCCGACTTAATCACCCTATTCAGACGTTGGCGCATCCGGGCGTACTCGGTATCCGTCACGTCGCAATGAAACACCGAATACTGCTTCCATTCCCCATAAGACTTGAGAATATTGTGAATCTTAGTGCGGCGCTTGTCCTCTGATATATCGTAGCAAACCAAAACAAACATAACTTTATTGCCCTCCCTATTTAAGAACCAAAGGCGGATACTTATCAACTTCACCCATCAAATACTTAGCCATCAACCGCCCTTGAATTTCAAAAGCTTCTTGATAACTACACAACTTTTCCATCACTGGATGCTTGAACTTTGACTGTTTCTTTTGTTCGTAAAGTCGCAAAAAATTGTGCAGCGCTTCTTTTGTCAAAGAAACCGCGCCACTCAACGGTTCTGCCGTAAAATCGCTAGGGGAAACTTTCTGCAAATTGATCGCTGTCAACACTACAGCATCAACTACCAAAGGTCGAAATTCTTCCATCAAATCCAGCGCTAAGGAAGGACGCCCATAGCGCTCAAAATGCAAATATCCCAAATACGGATCGAATCCCACAATATTCACCGCACTTTGAACATCGTGCCGCAGCAGAGAATATCCCAAACTTAACAGAGAGTTAACCGGATCTGTAGGCGGACGGCGGCGGCGAACTTCAAAGCTAAATTCCGGCACGCGAATCAGCCGATTGAAGCAGCCAAAATAAGTCGCACTACCCGCCCCCTCTAATCCTCGCAGAGAATTAATATTGGAAGTTTTATCAATAGAGGCGATGACTTGTTTCAATTGGGCGATGGGCTTTTCCAAATCCTGGGGAGAATATTTGCGTTGACATTCTAACAAAGTATTGCGGTAATTTTTGAGCTTTCCCCGTACAAACCCTCTAACTAAATGCACCGCTTGTTCCGATTCCCCAGCCGCTTGCCACTGAGCTTTTCGCACAAAGATATTTTTCGTCATCTCCGGTTCCAACCTCCCCAAATAACGTCCGTTTACTGTCAAAAAACTTAAAGGAATGTGACGTTCCAAAAGTTCCACAACCACAGCCGGCGAAACTGTAGCCCGTCCCAATGCAACAACGCCGTCAATCTTAATTAATGGCACGTCCAACAGATTTTTTTTGTCAGCTTTAACGGTAAGACGTTCGTCTACTTTGCCAATAAAAGCATCTTCTTGAGTAATGTAAACTGTTCCCATTGTGAAATCTCCTATTTGCAGATTAACTTGCTTCTTGATAGCGGTTGACTTTGGCGGCAGCTTGGGGCAGACATTGGGGAAAAAGACTGCATCCCTTACACCGAGAGGTGTAAACTGGTAAAGGGATATTTCCCGATCGCCAAAGAGCACCGACTTTTTCAATAGTTGCGATGGCTTCCTGTCTCAAACCCTCAGAAATCTCGACTAATTGCCGCTGATGCGATTGCGCGTAATACACATATCCAGTCGCAATAGTTTTCCCCGTCATCTCCTCCAAACAAAGCGCTTGGGCGCAAACTTGCAACTCGTCGTTATCCCATTCCCCCTTCCGTCCCCGCTTGTATTCCACCGGATAAATCTCACCCTCAGCCGACTCAATCAAATCCGATTTACCAATCAGCTTGTAGCGCTCGGATTTCAGCCAAATCGCCCGAACCTGCCAAGTTTCATCGCGGTTAATTTCGCCCATCGTGTGAACGCGATCGTGCAAACTCGTGCCTTCAATGGTATACTGATTATCGGTGAATTCTCCAGCGCAAGACATTCGCCAACAGCGGTGAGCGCAATAGGAGTATTGGTTGAGAGTTGCGATCGAAATGTAATCTAAATCGTTCATGTTTTTGATGGTTTGTAGGAGATTGGTAATTGGAATTAATTAGTGATGCCCCAGTCCGCCAGGGGTTGAAACCCCTGTCTCATAGCTAAAGTCGGTTGAAACCGACTGAAGAAGTAATTTAATCATTGACGGGAGCGTCTAAGCCCCAACATGAACTTACCGGTTGAAACCGACTGAAGAAGTAATTTAATCATTGATGAGATTTTGCTCTTATCGGTAACAGTAAGCGCAAAGGTTGAAAGCGACTGAAGAAGTAATTTAATCATTCATACTTGCAGTCCTCTTTAGAGGACTTTAGCTTTGAGGCAGGGGTTTCAACCCTTGCCGGACTATGGGTTTTACGTTCAGTTATCAAGAACTCTTATTAACAACTATTCTTCGAGTCATTCCCATCCCCATCGGAGTTTTCCTCCCCACCCCGCAGTAAACAGCAAAATCAGCCAAAGCATTAATTTGCTTAATCGCTAAAGGCTCCACATCTCCCAAAATCCGATAACTAACCTCCCCAACCATGCCGACAAAATCACTTTGATAGTTAGTCAATCTTTCACTTTTTATATTGACAAATGTCGAAAAAAGTGCATCGAATGACAGATCGGGAATTGCGATCGGGCTGTACTTATTCCACCGACTGAGGAGACTGTTAAAAACGCAGTCTCTAGTAGGAATCACCGAATCAAATTTTCCCTGTCGAAAGGTAGTAGGAGTCGCAAAACTGAAGGCAATTAAACGATTAGTTTCAGAAGCGCGATCGTACAATTGAGAGTAATCGCAAGCATTAGCCCAAGGCTGATCTACTTGGGGCGTTCCGAGAATCTTAGTAATCATCAAATCGGCGGGCCCGAGATGCCACGGCTTCGAGGGATTGAGGTTCAGCCAAAGCTGAGTTAACTTGCCAAATAAAGTGTCATCAAGCAGAGTAATTCGCCACCAACAAAGGGTGTGTTCTGGAATCGGTTCTGTGTGTTCCCATTGCAGGAAATGATGTTTTTTGAAAGGGCATTTTTTAGTTTGCAAAGGGCTGAGGGTGAACGATTTTTGGGCGGTGGCATCGTGGAGGCGATCGCCGAGTTTTTTGTCAACGGAGCTCACGAGGGTGAGGAAGAGGGCGTGCAGGTGTCTTCCGGTGAGGTATCCGGGGGGAATTGGGGCCAGGGGCAGGATGTTGAGGACTAGGCTGTGCGGCATATTGGGTTAATGGTTAAAAGAGGTTTGAATTAGCCGAGAGGTTTTCCCTGGTTTCTCGTTTTCTCATTTCTCATTTCTCGTTCCCAGGTTCTACCTGGGAACGCATTTATAGAGGCTCTGCCTCCTATTAATCGGCCCGAAAGCGGTATTCCATACACGCCGGAATTTTGAGTTTGTCAAACTCGTAATATCGCCCTAGCATTTTGACATTTTGGATGAGGCTAACTGGGGGCATATTAACCACATCGTAGCTAATCACTTGATGGGAAAACATCACATCTAAAGGGTTTAGCAGATAGGGAAAGATGAAGTCGGTTTCTGAGGGCGATCGCTTCACTTCCTTCTGTTCTACAATTTCGACTGCTGCTTTGCTCATCCACTTTCCCAAACGAATCCACTTTGCCAGTTTGAGAGACTTTTCTGAGATTATGAAAAACTCAAATTTGCTTTCCGGCGCAATTTCTTTTGTTCTGCCAAAACTAGGGATATTTTTCTGAGTTTTCTCCATCTCAACGTGATAGTTGTTGTTGGCATATTTCCAAGTGTTAAGAGTAGAGGAGTGAGAAATAGAACGCCCCGGAGTAACATAAATCCCCTGTTGGTTGAGCGCCGTTAAATGCGGCTCGTATTTAGGAACTTGTTCGGGACAGAAATAGCGATAGGAATGTTCTTCAGAAACGGTGGTGGAATAGATTTCGCTATCCACCAAACCGAGGGCGTAACAAAGCGCGTAATTGTGAATTACCGGCTCAGTTTCGTAAAGTCTCCCTATCTCGCGAGTTGCAAAATAAAGGCTATCGTGCAACTCGATTTGACAGCGGTAAATAAAAGCCACGATCTTTACTCCGTAGGTGCAACTGCTTTTTTACCTTTCTTGCCTTTTTCAGAACTCTTTAAGATATGTTTCTGAGCGTAAGCTGTTGATTCTGTATTGGCATGAGTCAGCATTGCTTGCAGTTTAGTTTCATCACTGGAAATCGATTTAACTTCTGCCAAAAGGCTATTAAAAGCTTCGCCGAGAAAATCGCGGTGCGAGATGCACTCTCCATCCATCAGTTCAGAAATTGCTTGATTCGCATGAGTCAAAACATCATCTTCATTGAGAGGATCTGGGGGATTAATTTTGCCCGCAGCGCTCATCAAATCGTAAATTTTTTGAGTCCACCGCAGATTGCTAACAATCTCACCATCAGCAAAAATCACCCCGATCAATTCATTGCGAACTCGACCAGTGCGAGTTGTTTGCGCTCCGTAGTGTCGCGTTCGGAGAATGTTGTTGAAAACGTAGATAAAACCTGTTTCTGTGGGGTCTTTTAGCGTTACAATGCTGGGAAAAAAGACTTGAGGTAAAATGTGGTCTTGGCTGTTAATGCGGCTGGTAACTTCTCCCTGACGGCTCATTGTTCCACTTTCAAATGGTGCATTGAGGGTGAAATTGAGGTGAGAATCGTCGAAGGGAGTAATTGAATAAGCGGTGTCTACGACTACTTTAGATTTCTCAGAACCCGAATCGCCGATCGCAAAACCGTACAAAATACAATCAGGAGTAGTTTTGCTAAAATCGACGTTGTAGTCGCACTTTTCCCAGTCGCCAATTTTGTAATTTCGCAGCAACTCCCGTCCTGTTAAACGTTCTGGTGTAGATTGTTTCCGCTTAAACATTGCTAAACGGCTGATCTGGGTTTTGTCTTCAATTCCAGCACTTACCCTGGCTTTATTCAATTCGCCGTCTGTCTGAAACAGCGGATAAGATTCGGTGACGCGAACGGTGATAAAATGAGCGTATTTTCCCATCGGTTTTGCGGGAATTTCATCATGGAAAAATTTAGAATCGAGGCTGTTCAGAAATTTCATGGTTTGTTTCTCCAGTACAAGTTGATTGCAAAAATGAGGACTATCTAAGCAGATTCTGTTTCTGTTTCGGGAACTTCATCAGGTTCTTCCTGCTTGCGTTCCCTGCGTTCTTTGTCATCTTCCAAGCGATAAAGGTAATCGCAAGTATCCCGAATCAAGTTGAGTTGAGTGCCTGCTAAACGAGCGCGATCGCCTTTTAAACTCCCATCAAAAATCACCTCCACAAAATATTTAGCAAAATCATAAATTGCTTGCCGTTCTTCCTCAGAATTCAAAGCAGGTTTCCACTTCCCATCAACAAAAGCAAGTGTCGGTTTTCCTTCCGCCGCGCGCCGCCGCACGTTATTCATCAGCTTTGATAAACGTCCCCCCACAATATCTGTTAAAGATTCAGTATTGTTGGCTAAAGCTTTGTCAAATTTCAGAATAACGTCAGCAGCTTCGTCAATAGGTTTCAGCACAGCATTAGCTTTCGCATATTGACTTTTTGCCCGATAAAAGCGGCGGTACAGTTCGGTCAGTTCTCGCATTTGATTCACGGTTTTTCCCTCCGGTTCAAAGTAGTAGTAAAAATTTAGGTACAGGCGGATTTTGGCAATGGGTACGGACTCAATTTTGTCTTGTTTTCGCAGCCATTTATTCAGGTAGTGAAAGACATAAAGAGGACTGGTTTCTAAATCGCGTGCTAAATCTGACAATTTCCCCCAGTCGGGATTGCCATCTTTTTTGCGGTTAACTTCTAAGTGAATGCAGTAAGCGGCACTTAGAGCATTTAGCGGTGAAAATTTAGGCAGATTTGATGGCGGAGGCAAAATGCCGTCTAGGCGATATTCATCTTGCTTAATCAGAGAACGAATTGCTTGATGTTCGCCATCAATTACAACGGTTTTTTCAAAATCTGCACCGCTAATAAAGGGCGGTACTGGCGACTCGGATGCAACTGTTTTGACATCGAGAATTAGCGGTAAAGCAAAGGCTAACCAAGTCGGCATTACCCAAGATTCGGTATCTGTGGCATCTTTTCCTGGTGGCAATGCTAGGAAAAAAAAGGTCAGCGGTTGATTGTCGGGATAGCTGATCTTGAAAGTGCGATCGTCTTCTGATTGCAAATTCTCCTGAATCAATAATGAATCAACCTGTTGATAATTGTCAAGGGTAAAATTAGCAATTTGTTTCTCAGTAATCAAATGCTTGCGGATATCAGCATCAAATCTCGTCCTGGCAATCCAACTGTAAGCTTTCTGAAGAAACTTGTTGGTTTCGGGAGTAAAGAAGTAAGCTGGGTAAAGATAGAGATAGCGGTATTTACGCCCTTCAAAGTCTCCTCCCGTGGCATTGGTTTGATTCATCAAAATTTGTCTCAACATGATTTCGATAGACCAAATTGAGCAAATCTGACGCTTGGCAGCTTGCGCGTTAAATAAAATTTGGCGGTTGCTGTAAACTTGGGGAGTAAACAAAGTCGCCGCTTCCATTTGTTCCGTCACAGTGTAAGCCGAACTCGACATCGCACAAACATTTTCGCGTCCTCTCCCTGTAATTTTGGCTGCACTGTAGCGCGCCAATTCTAGTAAAAAAGGATCGGTTTCGGGTTTGACAACTGCCCCCGTCGGCAAGGAAACAATGCGGCTGACATAAGTCCGCAAATCGTTCCAGCCGTCGGGAATTTTAAACTTTTCGGCGATGGGTTTGATGAGAGTGACTGCACATTCAACCATATCGGTTAAAACCGCGCGCACTTGAGTTTCATCTAATCCTTTATTTCGTTCAAAATACTGTGCAGCTAAGTAATACCAATCCAGAGGAACGCCGCCTGTTTTTTTCAGAGATTGAATTGCTTTTAAAGCGGGGATTTGGTCGGCTAAACCTAAATGTTCCGCAAGTTTTTGAGTCAAATCTAATTCCGGCGGGCTTTGCCGTTTAGCTTTGGGCAATTCTTTCTGAGAATCACTCAAGCGTTCCTGCCATTTATTCCAAATGCCCCGAGACAGGATATCCCCAAATTCTGCTAGCCTGTCTATTCGATAATCTTCGGGAAATTCAAGATTCAATTCACCGGGTAAATATCCATCTTTTTGGAAACTTACCAAGCTGTCGCTGCGCTTTTTTGCAGAGGATGCTTTGGTGCTGGTAATTAGTTTGCAAGCTGCTTCGATGCTAACTCCCATGAGTTCGATTATATCAAAAAACAGCCAGTAAAATTCACCAAATTTAAAGCCTTTTCCGTCTCGACTAAATCCTATTGTTTTGAGCTTCAATCTCTCGGCACAAAGGTTCTTGATTTTGGCGATAACTTGGTTAGGAATTTCAGTGGTTTCGATGGCCGGTGCATTGGTTTTAGCTAGATAAACTACACCGTCTGGTAAATACAGCAGCGGTGCATAAAACTCGCTGGGATGAGCGTCCATCAGAGCATTGTTAATGATATTTGTCAATACTCCGCGATTGTCTGAAAGCGAGTGATAGGTAAATTTAAGTTGTCCGTTGCTAAGAGAATTCAAAACTTCAGATAAACCCTTAGCTTCCGCATCGCTGGGATGTTTGATAACTGAGGCGAATAAGTCTGAGAGTCTGACTAAATTGGCTATAGTTCCTCTAATTCTACCATCGAGTTTAGGCTGCAATCCGCGAATTTCAAGACCGCGATCGCTATCATGTTTGACTCCGGCATTGTTGCTCATCCACACAAGATCGTCGATGTGCGATCGCCAATTGTCGCCTAATAAACTATTTAATCCAAGTTGTTGAATTTTGAGAGCAACATAATCGCGTCCAAAATTGGGGGCTTCGTCTTTATGAGGTGGTTTGTCTCGCCAGTCTCGGTTGGCAAATTTTCCCTCTAAATCGTTAGTTTTCAGCCATTTACAATAATCTGGAAACTTATCGAAGTCGTGCAGGATGTACGATGCTACGAACAAAGCTGTTTCTGTTTCACCGCAGTTGCGTTTAACAGGATTGGTTTCAGGTGTATCTGTCTTGAGTTTCTTGAGAATTCGGTAAGTTGGGAATAAGCCGTTAAGCAGGTGAGAAGTAAATGATTGATCGTGTTTGCTGCGCTCGACGTTGTTGCCTTTTGCGCGCATATCTTCTGTAAATTGACCGCCTTTGGCTGTGGCTCCAACTAGCTGCTGAATCAGTTTTGGTAGGACATTTTCGGCGAAAGATGTTAAAAGGCGATCGCCCTGATTTCCTTCTGCTTCTCGAATTGCTTCTTTAAACAGTCGAACTGTCAAAAGTTCGTATTTCGCTGGCGTTTCATTGTCATCATCGTCGGTCGAGTGCAGCCATTTGTAAAGTTCATCTTCATTCATGATTCTGTTTCCTCTGGTTCACTGGGTTGATATTCCTGAATTGCACCCTGTCGAATAATCCACAATTTCCCAAAAACTTCTGCTTGCTCTAATCCGAGGATTAACGTTTCTATTGCTTCTTTCCATTCTGCAAAATTGGCACGAGATGTTAGCCGAATTACCACAATCCCCGCATACTCAGATGGATTAAACCGCATCCGATTGCCAAATCCGCGATCGGCAGTAACTAAACATCTTTCCTCTTGATGGCAAACATTAATAAGTTCGACATCGGAGGCTGAAGTCAAACCTTCACTTGCGACTGTTTCTACGTCATGCCCTGCCAAACGCAAAAAGGTGATAACGCGAACATCGACATTTTCATCTAGCTTTAGCTTCACGTTGCTGCTTCCTCCTTTTTTCCTAATGGAATTTCGGCATAATAATCTCGCGTTACTTCGGCACCGTAAGCAATACAAGCGAATACATCGTCTCTTTCTATGCTGGGATATGCTTCTAGAATTTCCTCAACAGTCATTCCTCCAGCTAGGTAGTCAAGGATTAGGGAAACCCAAATCCGATGGCCGCGAATGCAAGGTTTTCCAAAACAGATATTTGGATCGATCGCAATTCGGGACAGTAAATTATCTCTAGTCATTGGTCTTCCTCCAGGTTTCGCGCAATTCATTTAAACAAATCCACTGGTCATTCTTTTTAACCTCGATGTACTCCCAGCCATTAGCTGAACTACCATTTACTTTTTCTGCCAAGGGACTCGGTTTATCAAAATCTTGTCCGCCGTAAACAATGGTTCCTTTCATGGAGATTTCCAGGCTATTGATATAGTCACGACCTAACTTTTTTGCCACCTCCCGCTTCAGTTTGACTCGCACGGGCATTCCTCGCTTGGTGATACCTGCATCAAATAGCTGAGTCAGCTTGACATGGGAGTTGTCTGCTTTCTCGTCAGAAATCTGACTGGCAAGTGCCAAATCGAGAGTTAACTGAGTTGGTAGTGTCTCCGGTTTACTCGACTGCTGGGGAACGGCTGTTCGATCGGGCTGTGACGGATTGATATTTAGGCGTTTGGGGAGCCATTCGAGAAACGAAGTCCTTAGCAGTTCAGGCATCTGAGAGATGTCGCTGTCGTTGAGATGAATATCCATAAGAAGTCTGTTGAGGTTGTTCCCATCGTGCCATCCTCTCCTGTGAAATGTCAAGTAGTTGCTATAGCCTTATGATGAAAGTGTCGCTATAGCCTTGTGTTGAGCGCAGTAACAAAATCGTGTATCGTATATGTATGGAGAAAGGTCGCAGTTCAGTGCTGCACTGGTAGAAATACCTAACAAATACCTCTCAGGGATTGAAACGCTATCGCCTTCTGATGTCGGGCAAAACCCTTTCTCCTCAATCTTTTCAGCATATCCACCCTTCATCCTGCTGCGGTTTCCAGTGCCAAATCAGCGTCTCCAGCAACAGCGCCGATCGCCCAAATGCTATGGTGTAATTTGCTTTACCATGAAATCCATCGCTCAAACCATAGGCTTGGAAATGCACGGGCAATCCGCATTTGGCACGTAAAGTAGCCCGATCGCGATCGGAGACAAAACACACCAACCCTCGACTAGATAATTTGTCGCTAATCTCATTAGTTCCTCCTGTGACTTCCAAATTTTTGAGAATTTGGACTTTGCCGGATTTAGCAATCTCGCTGAGGTCATCTCGCGAGCAATAAAACTGCCAATCTTCTCGCAATTCCCGATATCCAGTCAATTTCAAATAACACAAAGCTTTCTCAAAGCGGCTGACTGCTAACCCGGCTTTTTTAGCTCGCTCCATAAAGTCGGCGCTTGTCATCAACTCAAAATGAAAGTTAGTGAGCAAACTGGGGAGATTGTAAGTTTTAAACCTTTCTTTCTCAGGCTCATCGGGATTAGTAGTGTCATAAATCCCGCAATCTAACTGGCTGATACCGCGAAAACTTCGAGCCTCCTCAATAATTTTCTTTTTCTCTTTTTCCATACAGCGGAAAAGCTGCGCTCGCATCTGTTTGATCGTAACTCCCAAAGCTTGCTCAATATCGGCTGCAAAATTATCCGCTGCTTCGGGATATTGGGTTTTCATCTGATAATTTTTTTCTAACTCTAAATGCACGCAAGCTGACTGAATTCCGCCCCACCGTTTGGGATACTGTCGAAACTCGTTGACATAGCCGTAATGCTGGCGGATAGCCTCGGACAAACTAATGCGATCGCGCGTTTCGCCATCTTGCAGCGGGTGATTTTCCGCCTCAAACAGCCTCTCTACAATAAAGTTGGGCAGCAAAGCATAAGCTTGATAAATGTCAAAGCCAGGATGTCTCCCCAACCTACCAAAACGCTGAATAAAATTGCCCGCATCCGCCGCTTCAAATACCAAAAAATTAATCCTAAAATCAACTCCCACATCAATTGTCGATGTTCCCAAAAGTAAATCAGCATCTTCAACCGATTTAGACTTTTCTGTCTCACCAGTCAATCCAGTATTTTCTCGGATTTTCAATCCCAGCGGTTCAAAAATCGCCTTGAATTTGGGGACTAAGGTTTTTACAGCGGCAATCGAGTTCAGGATAATTGCACCTTTACTCTCAGGATTATCTTGAAAAAATTTCAAAATCGTTGTTTCGGCATTTTCGACAATCCAGTTATAACTAGAGCGCAGGTTGGGCTCTAATTTTTGCGGAAAACTCAAGTTAATCGGATAACTAATCTGCCGCCAGTTGTCACCTGCTGAAAACTGATAACCTCCCTGCTTGACTGGATTGATGATGCGATACTTTAATCCAGCTTTAGATAAAAACTCCTCCAACAAATCGTTAGGTGTAGCAGAGAGGAATAAAAACTTTTTGCCTGGAACAGTGTGTTTAATTAACAGGATGGCATTGATGACGCTGGCAATTTGGGGAGATGAGAAAATGTGGAATTCGTCAAAAACAAAGAGTTCGTAGCTGTCGTCAATTTTGGCAAATAGGCGATCGGCATTGTCTCCTTGGCCTTTTTGGTTTCGCCGCAAATAGCGGAAGTCGTGGATGTAGTGGAAGATGTCGGGATTGGTCAGTAAAATCTCTGAGTTGTCGGCGCGATCGCACAATCCTGCTAATTTTGAAGAAAGTTTGTTTGTGGTAATAAAATCTTCGAGAATTGCTGCATTCAAACGATAAATCTGCGGGTCGTTTTCCGGTTTAAACTGCGCTTTGTAGCCTCTTACCTGTTTTTCCTGATCTCGTGCGAGTTCATTTGTCGGGTACATTGCTAAAGTGTACGTGCGATTGGTCACGGCTGCCAAAAAAGCTGCTAAACTTTTACCGTCCCCTGTCATCGCTGTATTGAAGACAACATCAATGGTTGGGTCTTGCAGTGCTTCGTAGGTTTCGACTTGATGCTGCGAGAGCCCGTCCCAGCCCGGAGGTAAGGTAATGCCTGATGGAAGCGTCTGGGCGGGACGTGAGTACACGGGTTTTAGCCGAATAGTGTAGGCTGTCATGGTTATCTGCCTGTAGCTTGATGTAATCTGTAATTAGATTAAACCTACAATGACACAAATTTCTAAAAAGTGCAAGTATATTTAAAAAATGCCGCGAAAAAAAGAAGCACTCACCCTTTCAGTCCCGCCGGAAACCAAGGAACAGCTAGAGGCGATCGCCCTTCGCCTCGATATCAAATGGGGCAAAAGTCCCAGCGTATCGGGGTTATTGGTCGCGATCGCCCAGCACAAGTTAGAAGTTGGTGAACCCTTCACCCTCAACTCCACCGAAGTCGCAGCCTTACAACAAGCTGCTAAACTCCTTGTTGATTCAGGTCATCTTCGAGACGCAGAAGTCCTGGCAGCATTAATGTTAGATCGGGGCAATCTTGATGCTCCCCTGCGTCAATCAATTCTGCAACTGGTTAGTCAACCCAGCGAGGGATGGCGTCCCCGCGTCGATGAGCTCCGGAAGGCTCAACAGCCATTTCACCTCCTCTACCGCAATAACCAAGGAGAGGACTTAGAGTACACCGTGCGATACGCCGAGGTGTCTTTTGAAGAAAAACGCTTTTACCTCAACATCTGGTGCGAAGAGACTGATGACATCAAAAATCCCGATTTTGCGGAACTCATCCACAACCGCTGTCTGCGCTTCGACAACATCAAAGCGATCGTCCCTATAAGTGGACACTGGCGGTGCGAAGGCTTAGATTATCTAGCAGTGTACTTACACTTTCGGGGCGGACTGATCAAAGCCTATGAACGCAGAGTGGACAAGGATATTCAGGATGAAGTCTTAGGAGAGGGAAAAACCAAGGTGCGACAAGTTGTGCGGCGCGTTTCCAATCCCTTTTGGCTGATTCGGGAGGTATTCCGTTACGGCGAAGATTGCGTCATTGTGTCTCCAGACAGCGTGCGCGATCGATTCCAACAAAAACTGATTGCCCTCTGCCGCCAGTACAACCTCGAAATCCGCGATTAGATCAAAAAAAAGCAGCCTGTAAAGGCTGCTTTGACAAATAAACCGTTGTTGAGTTAGAGGAGAAAACTTTAAATCGAATTCAAATTACCGCTGTTTCCACTCCTGCCTGAGTTTCCACTATTTTCATCTACCGCTGACTCACCTTGCCTTCAGAACAAAACTTCAAATCCCGATTAGAATGCTGCTGAAAGTTCGTTGACTACTTGGACTCGGCCTCGGAGCACCGCCCGCAGCAAGCGGTTGACACAGCCTCTGTCTTCGTCATTCAGAGAGTCGTCGAAGGTGGCGGCCATCAAACCGTAGCGATCCGCCAGAGTCAAAACGCCTGTATCGGTTACAGAAGCGAGGATTTCAGAGATAGCGCCGGGAAGGAGTTGTACGGGGTGCATGGCAGTGCGGTTGAATTCGATATATTTATCATCTTCTGGTTTCCTCAAAAGATCGGTGATATTAATGAGGCCGCGAATGTGATTCTCTAGGGTGAAAGCAAGTGATCCGAGTAGAGTAAAGTTGTGACTTGGGTCACAGGGGCACAGGTTGCCACAGGCAATTCCATCCCGCGCCGATTTTTGGGTAGGACGTGGGGCTGACGGCATTTCGCTAAAATGATCGTTAATGCCCCAACCAGTTTAATTTTTACCCCAGTACCGAAAATGCTTGATTTTCTCAATCCCATCTTGGGCCGCAAGCCCGATCGCATCAAAGCCAATGTGGAAATCTATACTTGGCAAACCTGTCCCTACTGCATCCGCGCCAAAACTTTGCTGTGGTGGAAAGGCGTAAATTTCACGGAATACAAAATTGATGGCGACGAAGCGGCTAGAAAAGCAATGGCCGATCGCGCTAACGGACGCCGCAGCGTACCCCAAATTTTCATTAATAACCAACACGTAGGCGGCTGCGATGACATTCACAAACTCGATGCCGATGGAGAGTTAGATTCGCTGCTAGCTCAACCAGCAGTTTAAATTAGTGTAGGTTGGGTTTCCTTCCACCTGCTCAACCTACAAATTTACAAATCTTTGGCAAATTTACCTAGATTGTCTTGCCGCCATTTAGCATCCGATCGCCTGTCAGTTTGCAATTCTAAGACGCGAATCCCGCTATTTGGCAGCAAATTTAATTTTTCTTTGAACTGTTCCCAATCTTCAATTACCTCGTGTTCCACGCCATAAGTTGCACACAACTGAGCAAAATTTATCTGCTGCGGAGTGGCAAAAAACTCTTCAAATGGCGGGTCAAATTTGGCAACGGGCAACATTTCAAAAATTCCGCCGCCGTTGTTATTAATTAATATGATTGTCAGATGACCTATAAATTTATTTTTAATTAAAAAACCGTTTGTATCGTGCAAAAGTGTTAAATCGCCTGTTAACAAAATACTGCTTTGATTGCGGTGAGCAACTCCAAAAGCTGTTGATAATGTGCCGTCTATACCGTTAGCGCCTCGATTGAAAAATGGTTTTATTTCTAAGATGTTCGGCTTCCAGAAAAACTCTACATCTCGGACGGGCATACTGTTGGCAATAAATATCGGTGTTGCTGGCGGCAAAATTTGGGAAAGCAGCCAGGAAACTTTGGGCTCGATTATGTTGTTAATTGTTGCTATTTTTTGGTCGATTGTTTGTCTGACTTGGATTTCGGTGTTGCGCCAAAGTTGGAGGTATTCGTTTGAGGGAGAGGTTAGAACCCCCCCTAACCCCCCCTTGCTAAGGGGGGGGACTTGAGTTGATTCCTCCTTGCTAAGGGGGGGGACTTGAGTTGACTCGCCCTTGTTTAGGGGGGGGACTTGAGTTAATATAGTTGCGAGATTAGTTGCGAGATTTTCTACGGAGGTTCGCAGGTGAATTGTTTTGCCGTGTAGCGGATCGAAGTTGTGGTGGCTGGGGTCGATTATGTAGCGTTTGGGTTGGGTTTTGTCTAGCCAGTTTCGCAGTTCTTTGCTTGTGGGTAAGTCTCCGATTTGAATGGCGATTTCTGGGGTTAATTTATCTGCTATTTCGCGGTTTCGCAGGATTAAATCGTAGGTGGAAATTAGATGGGGGTTTAGTTGGGCGTAGTTTCTGAGTGGGGATAGTCCTTCTGCTAAAACTGGCCAGTTTAATGATTTGGAAATTTGGCCGATCGCACTACAGTATTTTTCGGCAAATTGAGGCTGTGCCACGCCTGCAATAATTATCCCTCGACCGCACTTTTGCCATTGTTGCATTGTACTTTCTTCTCCCCCCCTTAACAAGGGGGGGCTGGGGGGGGTAGAGCTTTCTCCTGCGAAAATGGGTTCTAATCCTGCAAAGAAATCTTCGGGATTGAATTGTGTTTCTAAAGCTTCTACAGCTATGTCTGGAACGGGTACAAGCGGGTCGCGAAAGGGGATGTTGAGGTGAACGGGGCCGGGAGTTGGAAATTGCGATCGCTCCCAAGCATACACGATCGTCTGCCGCAGATAGTCTAGCATTCCTCTGGACGCAGAAGGCATCGCTAATTCGGCTTGCCAGTTCGGATAATTGCCGTATATTTTAACTTGATCGATCGCTTGTCCGGCGTGACATTCCCGCAGTTCTGGAGGTCGATCGGCGGTGAATATTAGCAGGGGAATTCGACTTTCTCTCGCTTCTATTATAGCAGGATAAAAGTTAGCTGCTGCAGTTCCCGATGTACAAATTAGTGCTGTTGGCAAATATGATTTTTTTGCGGTTCCTAATGCAAAAAAGCTGGCTGAACGTTCGTCTAGTATGGGAATAGTTTCTATTTTTTTGTTTTGAGCAAAGGCTATTGTTAGCGGTGCCGATCGCGAACCGGGACAAATCACGGCGGTAGTTAATCCCAACCGCTGCAAAGTTTCTGCTAATACGGAAGCCCAGACGGTATTTGTGTTGCGAAAATCTATTGGCATTGCTAAACCTGAGTAGCTCAACTCTGTATTGTGCTAGGATATTATACTCAAATAATTGTCAGGATACATTTTTATGATTCTTGAGGCGGTTGTGCTGAATGTCAAATCTAGGTGTGAGAGGGATTTTGAGATAGCTTTTAGAGAAGCCTCCAGTCTGATAGCGTCTATAGATCGATATTTATCTCACGAACTTCATCGCTGCACAGAAGTTCAAGGAAAATATCTATTATTGGTGAGATGGGAACATTTAGAAGCTCATACCATTAGATTTAGGAATTCCGCTGAATATCAAGAGTGGAAAAGAATGCTTCACCATTTTTACGATCCTTTTCCCATAGTAGAACATTTTGAGGAGGTGAAAATTAAACATTAACACAGACTCAATCAATTAGCCAGACAAGTCTACATTCGGCAAAGTAGCTGAATTAGACTAAAGCATTTAAAAGTGGTTGTAATTTGAGCTGAATTTCTGCTAGTTCTTTTTCTGGTTCCGAACCGACAACAATACCAGCACCAGCATAAAGTATAGCCCGATCGCCATCGATTAATGCCGATCGAATTCCCACGGCAAATTCGCCGTTTCCCCTGCGATCGATCCAGCCCAGGGGTGCTGCGTACAAAGAGCGATCGCAGCTTTCGCAGCGGCGAATTTGTTCGAGGGCAACATCTCTCGGCACGCCCGCTACCGCTGGGGTTGGATGCAGTTGAGCTAAAATCTTTAATAAATGAATATCAGGGGGAATTTGAGCTGTTATAGGTGTCCACAAGTGCTGAATGTTTGATAGTTGCAGCAGTCTGGGCACTGGGGAAAATTTGGGGGTTATGCCGAGTTTAGATAGGCGATCGACAATAAAGTCAATCACAACTTGATGTTCGCGAATATCCTTCTCACTCTCTAGCAATCCTTGGGCTAATTTCGCATCTCCCGCCTCCGTTTTTCCTCTCGGTGCTGAACCTGCTAAAGCATCTGTTAATAACTGATTGTTGTGAATGCTAATTAAGCGTTCTGGACTAGCACCGATAAAATTTTGTCCTTTGCCGTTACTGGTTGAAAATACATAGCAATCTGGATAGCTGAGGCGCAAGTTGTTTAATGAATCTATTAAACTGAAAGGGGTTTGAGAAATCACATTGATTGCTTGGGATAAAACTATTTTACTAAAATATTTAGAGGCGATCAATTCTAAAGCCGACTTGACTGATGTTTTAAATTGACTGGCATCATTGACGGGGATTTGTTTCAAAGATATCGAACTGTCGATCGCAGTTGTTAGTTTATGGTATTTGCGAGATTCAATTTTATCAAAGGTTTGCCAAATATTCTCAGCAATGTTTTTAACGTTTCGATCTTTTTCTATGATGGCGTTGGCGACGAGAATGCAGCTATCTTTCTGTCTGGCAATCTGCCATTTGGGTAAAAATATGGTGGCGGGCGGAAAGTAAGAATTAGCAGCAATGTTCTCATCAAAAAAAGCAAAGCTACAAAAAAAGTGAGGTCCGCTAAATGGCAAGCGTTCCGCACCAATGGTAATTGTATTGGCAACTGTTGAACGAATAAAGTTTTGAGCTGCCACAAAGCGATCGGTTCCTGCTACGGTGAGATGGATTGCCGAATCAAGGGCGGCAATTGCAAAACTTTTGCCGGCAATGGGGTCTCTTTTTTCAAAGTAAAAGTGCCGCTGACAAGGTTCGGAAATCTCTTGCAGTACAGCTAGCGGATCGAGGGGATAAATTTCCTGAGAAATACTAACTATTTTTGTGCGATCTTTTTCGGTTAAAGACTGCTGGCAATTTAACAGAAACTGATGCAGTTGATTGCGGTCTTGCAAGAGATTAGCGCGGTGCGGTATTACTGTCATGAAAGCGAGAATAGCAGATTTGTCAGATAGAGTGTGGGTTTGTCCGGCTAAAACCCCTATTTCGATCTAAGCACGGGAGGGCGATCGCAAAACACGACCTTTTGAGTTTCCCTCCCTGTTTGGGCTCTGTTGGGGAAAAAAACCGACCGTCGGGCGATCGAGCGAAACATTTAGACACAAAACTTTAAGATCGATCGGCTAAATTTCGCAAAAGTCGATCGACCCCTGCAGAGGTTTACAGACGGGCTACTTGCGCTGTTTGAGTACCGCCACAGCCTCTGTGTGGATGCCCCCCGCACACTCAACCCGATCGAGAGTAGACTTTGTTCACCAATAAAATTGTAAAATTACTACGCTGCTATCAATTGAATCAAGTTTGTGTAATGACAACAAAGTTAATTGAACGTCCAAATAGTAAATTGTGGCTGGCGGCAATCAAGCCGCCCATGTACAGCGTTGCTGTGATTCCTATTTCAGTAGGAACTGCAATTGCTTTTGCCGAAACTCAAACGATCAATTCGTCAATTTTTTCGACATTTTTAATTTCAGCCATTTTGATTATAGCATGGCTGAATCTCAGCAATGATGTATTTGACTCAGAAACAGGCATCGATAAAAACAAAGCGCATTCTCTAGTTAACTTAACCGGAAATAAAAATTTAATTTTCGGGCTAGCCAATCTGTTTTTAGCAGTTGGAGTGTCTGGAATCTGCGCCATAAGCTGGTGGCAAAAAGACCCAACAGTAATTTTGCTAGTAGTTTTATGCTGTGCTCTCGGCTACACTTATCAAGGGCCTCCGTTTCGTCTTGGCTATCAAGGTTTGGGAGAAATTATTTGCTTTTTCACTTTCGGGCCGCTAGCCTTCGCCGCTGCTTATTACAGTCAAAGTCAAACTTGGTCTGCCACTAATTTTGCAGCGTCGGCAATCGTGGGAATTACTACGAGTATCATCTTATTTTGTTCTCACTTTCACCAAGTTGAGGACGATTTAGGGGCGGGTAAAAAATCCCCAATTGTTCGACTCGGTACGAAAAAAGGTGCTCAGTTATTGCAGTGGTTGTGCGGCAGCGTTTATGCTTTGACTGTGCTATTTGTGGCTTTGGGAATGTTCCCAATTTGGACGTTGTTAATTTTTGGGAGTTTGCCATTTGCGATCGACCTTTGCCGCCATGTCACAGACTATCACGACCAACCGGTAAAGGTCAGCAACTCTAAGTTTATCGCAGTTACGCTGCATTTTTCGAGCGGATTGCTGCTGGCGTTGGGGTTTGTTTTGTAGATCGGGCGATCGAGAATCCGGGTAAATTGGAGGTATGGTTTGCTAAGTTGAGGGAGTTGGTGGAGTTGGCAGAGTTGGGCGACTTCTCAAAATCTTCTTTAATTCAGCAATCCGTACCTCATATTGAATCGTATAATTGTATATGGACAAATTTAATAATTATAACTTTCACTATTTTTTAACTGGCAACAAGAATCAGCCGACACTTTTATTTTTGCATGGATTCACGGGCAGCAGTCAAGACTTTAGCAGGATGATTCTCTTACTTTCTAACAGTTATTGCTGCTTAGCAGTTGACCTTCCCGGCCACGGAAAAACCCAAGTCAACGGCGACGAAAGTTGCTACACTATGTCAAATACTGCCCAAGCATTAATCGAGTTATTAGATGATTTACAAATAGACAAATGTTTGTTGTTGGGCTATTCAATGGGCGGGCGATTGGCACTTTATATGACATTACATTTTCCCGAAAGATTCGAGAAAGTAGTGTTAGAGTCAGCTTCTCCGGGATTGAAAACAGAAAAAGAGCGATCGCACCGCCTAGAAGCCGATTTACAGCTAGCACAAAAGCTGGAAAATAGCAACATTAAAGATTTTTTATTCAACTGGTACGATCGCCCTTTATTCAAATCTTTAAAAAACTCTCGTAATTTCGACAAACTCATAAAAACCCGTTTAGCAAACAATCCCTTAGAGTTAGCCAAATCACTCCGCAATATGGGAACCGGCAACCAGCCCTCTCTCTGGGAAAAACTCGCACAAAATAACATCCCTCTCCTCTTGCTAGCAGGAGAATATGATGATAAATTTATAACGATAAATACCGAAATTGCCAAATTGTGTCTGGCCGCTACTCGGGAAATTGTACCAAAAGCTGGCCACAATATCCATTTTGAAAATATCGATAACTTTGTCACAGTTGTGAGAGAATTTTATGATTAACTAAAAAACTAATGCTTTATCAATTCGAGTTTCGCACTTATCAGCGAAAATTTAAGCGCCCACTGCAAACAAGTCACGGCATTTGGGATATTCGATCGGGAATTATTCTTCGACTTGTTGGCGAGAATGGTCGAATAGGTTGGGGAGAAATTGCCCCTTTGAGTTGGTTTGGTTCCGAAACTTTTGACCAAGCTTTAGATTTTTGTCAGCAGTTGCCAGGTAATATTTCATCAGAGATGATTTTTGCTATTTCTGCTGAATTGCCGGCTTGTCAATTTGGCTTTGAGTCAGCACTATCAAACGAGCAAAATTCACCCCCCCCAGCCCCCCCTTGCCAAGGGGGGGAGAAAAGCGAACATTTAACTCACCTTTCCCAAAAGGGAGAGAAGATGCAAAAAAATAGGTTCAGCGGTTTATTGCCAGCAGGTGAAACAGCTTTGCAGGCGTTACCAATGCTTTGGTTAGAGGGATATCGGACGTTGAAATGGAAAATTGGCGTTGCTGCAATTGAGGAAGAATTAAAGATTTTTCAGCAGCTAATCCAAGAAATGCACAATTTGTGCGATCGCGAAAAAGCATTTTTGCGCTTAGATGCTAATGGGGGACTCAATTACTCGCAGGCTAAAACATGGCTGGAAGCTTGCGACAAGGTAAAAGCAACTCCCGATTTTTCTGCAGACATTGAATTTTTGGAACAGCCGCTGCCCGTAACACAGTTTCAGGAAATGGTAGAATTGAATGCTATTTATGCAACTCCAATCGCCCTTGATGAATCTGCTGCCAATCTCGATCGCATCCAAGAGTGCTACAGCCAAGGCTGGCGGGGAATTTTCGTCATTAAACCTGCGATTGCTGGTTCCCCATCCCAACTGCGAAAATTTTGTCAAACTCACAATATAGACGCTGTTTTCTCATCAGTATTTGAAACCGAAATCGGCAGACAAGCAGCATTAAATTTAGCAACACAATTGTCTTTAAACAAGAGATCACTCGGCTTCGGCACAGATTGCTGGTTTGATGACAATTATTCGATTTTAGATTGTAGATTTTAGATTAGTATCACGACTAAATTAGGCGGCTTAGGTAATTGTTTTGAATCGAGAAACTTGGTGAAAGCATCTATGGCAACAAATCTAACAGTAAATATCCTGGATATCGCGGCTGGCTTGCCCGATAATTGGCTTGTCGGTGGTGACAGCCGCGAATTTGCCAGAATTGTCGATCGGCTATTTCAAGAAATCACCCAAAATCCCGCACAGAAAACACCCCCAAAAATTTGCCTTGCAGAAGCAGAACCCGTGCAATTTCTGGCGAGTTTCACCGCCGCCCGCGCCGCCAAATGCCCGATTTTTCTCTGCAATCCCAACTGGGTCAAACAAGAATGGCAACAAGTCTTTGATTTAGTCCAACCAGACATATTGTTAGGACAATACCCGCTTCCCAAAAATCCCCCTATCCCAATCCGCGAAGGCGGACTTCGTTTGTATAGCGGCGAATTGCATTCGCCCGAATTCCATTCGCCGACTAAAAACGGTTTTGATACGATCATGATTCCCACCGGCGGTTCTTCAGGAAAAATCCGTTTTGCCATCCACACTTGGGAAACACTAACCGCATCAGTACAAGGTTTTCAACAATATTTTCATGTTGACAAAATCAACTCGTTCTGCGTTTTGCCATTATACCACGTCAGCGGTTTAATGCAATTCATGCGTTCCTTTACTACCGGAGGAAAACTGGTCATTCAGCCATTTAAAGAATTAGAAAATGGTAAAAAAAGCAATATCCAACCCGAAGAATTTTTCATTTCTTTAGTTCCCACTCAACTGCAACGGCTGCTGCAAAACCCAGATACAGCTAATTGGCTGGGACGGTTTCGTGCTGTACTTTTGGGCGGTGCTCCGGCTTGGCCGGAACTTTTAGAAAGCGCTAGGAACTATCAAATTAAATTAGCGCCAAGTTATGGCATGACCGAAACTGCCTCACAAATTGCTACACTAAAACCCGAAGATTTTCTCGCGGGCAATAACAGTTCCGGTCAAAGTTTACCGCACGCTAAAATAACTATTCGCAGTGGCAATGGCGAGATTTTGTGCGATAATCAAATTGGAAATATTGTGGTTAATGCTAAATCTTTGGCCTTGGGTTATTATCCTGAACAATTTGGCGATCGCGAATATTTCCAATTAGACGATTTGGGATTTTTTGATAAAAATAACTACTTAAATATCGTCGGACGCAGCAGCGACAAAATTATCACAGGCGGAGAAAATGTATTCCCGGCGGAAGTTGAAGCCGTTGTGCGATCGACTAATTTAGTTGCGGATGTTGCTGTAATTGGCTTGCCAGACAAAGATTGGGGTCAAGTCGTTACGGCTATCTACGTTCCCGCTAATTCGGAAGTTACTATCAAAAATCTGCAAGCGGCAATAGAAGATAAGTTGAGCAAGTTTAAGCGACCGAAATATTGGGTTATCCTCGAACAGTTGCCGCGCAATTCTCAAGGCAAAGTTAATCGAGAACAATTGCAAAAAATTGCGATCGAATATCAATTTATGTAGGGTGCGCATTGCGCACCTTACCGCTATTTGACGTAAATTACGGCAAACCTAATAGCCTTCTCGTCTTCTCTGCTTCTTGTCTTTGAAAATCCACAAACTTCAACATTCGGTAAATTACCTCTATTTGGGGCAACTTAATACCTGCTTGCTGCGCCACCCGTATCGGATTACCAAAAATCGCCTCAACTTCCAGGGGCCGCGATTCATCATAATCGATTTTCATGCTGGTGCGGTAAGGCTTCATTTTCTCAGTATATTCGAGCATATGTGGGATAAAGTCATCGGGAATAATGCGATCGCAACTTTTGGCCGCCGCTATCACTTCCCCCATGATTTCCTTGACTAAAATCAGAGTATCGGGATTAGCCATCAGTTCATCGGTTCTGGCATCCAACACTACAGACAGCCCGTTGTAAGGAATATTCCAAACTAGCTTTTTCCACCTTGATAATAGCAAATCTTCGCTCATTTTAATAGGAATATGAGCACGTTTAAAGTCCGCAGCAATTTTGTGCAATCTATCAGTAATACCGATTGCTTTGTAGTCTTGCGCATATTCTCCGAGTGTGATAGTGCCGTAATCTAGGTGGCAGATATGACCGGGCCCAACTTTATAAGAACAGAGAAAACACAGCCCGCCAAGCACTCGGTCTGCACCGACAATTTTAGCTACTTCCGGTTCGGCATTCAATCCGTTTTGCAATACTAAAACCGCGCCGTTATCCTTTAATAAAGGAGGCAATATTTTTGGCAACAAGTGATTTTGAGTGGTTTTCAGCGCTACAATTACTACGTCGCACTGAGGCATTTTGTGTGCGTCGTGGTAGGCGCGAACATGGGGTAGGGTGAAGTCGCCTTCGGGAGAATCGACAATCAAACCGTGTTTTTTGACCTGATCGTAATCGCTGCGCAGCAAAAAATTGACTTCTAAACCTGCTTGTTGCAGTCTAGCACCGTAGAATCCGCCTAAAGCTCCCGTACCCACAATGGCATAATTGCGATTTGACATAATATCAAAAAGTCAGAAATAATATCAACTAAACAGAAATTTGACTGTCATACCCTGCTATTATTTAAAAATAGAACTAATTGGAAATCTGAATCTCAAATTTCCTCATCCACTGGATTAAGTCTTCAGATAGCTGTTTTCGAGTTCGGCTAACTACATTGATGCAGACGTGCTTAGTAAGAGCTTTGGCTGCGCTTCTTCCTGCAACCTCGCCAGAAAATACTTGATAGACAATTTCAAATTCATCGCCAGCAACTTGTTTGGGGGTCAATTGAATCGTCAGCCGATCGCCCGCAAACATTGGGCGATAAAAATCTACACTAGCATGAATTATGGGAAAGGCAACCTCGGAATTGCTGAAAAATGCTTTGAGATTGATTCCCGATGCTGCTAGAGATGCCTCGTAAGCTTCGTGGCACATCGCCAAAACGTTAGCAAAGTAAACGACTCCAGCAGCATCGGTATCTTGAAAGCGAACAGTGCGGGTGTAAGTGAAAGGCATTTGAGGTAGTAACGGGCGATCGCAAATTCGATCGCAATTTTACCAACCATCATATCGGTAAACCCGCACTTTGGGAGAAGTTATCACCTAAGTAAGTAGGCGCTAATTTTTTATATTGTAAAATTCGCCCTCCTCACTCCTCCCCCTTTTTTCTTAACCTTTGTTCTTAATCAACATCACGTCTATAATCTTCAGGGCAATATCTTCGGAAAGCCCCAAGGCACTGTAAAGATCGTTCAAAAGTTGTTCTTCTTCTTCTGAAACCTCGCCATCGGCTAAAGCGATATCAGTTGTCACAGCAAAAACAGTTTCTTTAAGTTCGTCGGGAAGCGTTGCTAAAGCCGCATTAAACAGTACCTCAACTCCTTGGCGTTGCAGAATCATCAGCAGGCGATCGAGCATTTTTCTCATCACGTCATCGGGATAACTGCGGAACAGTTGCATCCGAGATAGCGTCATGCTAATCGCTTTACTTTCGCTGTCATTGATGTAACCGTCGGCTGCTACGGCAATTAGCGCGATCGCCGCAAATGCTTCCGCAGGCCCTAACGTTACGTCCGTTTCTTGACGAGTCTGCGATACTTTATCAAATAAACCCATGATATTTTCCTCATTATTTAGTAGTCGATTCATGGAGTCAGGATGTGCTCTGGCTCGGGAAGTTTCTTGGGAGATTTCGACAATTATATCAAATCTTGTTAGTTAGTTGTTATCAATAAAATTATGAAAAAATTAAGATTTTTATTTCCCCCTTGTGTGCTGTAAGGGCGGGTTAATTCCTATCCTGAATTGCCTTCCCATATATCGGCTAAAACCCGCCCTAGAGCGCAGACTATCTATTTGTCAAAAAGGGCTAAATCTGCTTTCAGGAAATCAACAAACTGCCGCGCAGTCCTCCCCGATCGCCCATTGCGACGAGTTGCCCATTCTTTAGCACGGTTATCCAAATCCTCAGCAGCGAGTTTGATGCCAGCAAGTTCTGCCAGATGTCGGACAATTGTTAAATAAGTGTTTTGATCTGCCGGTTCAAAAGTTAAAGTTAAGCCAAATCGATCGCTAAAGGAAAGTTTTTCCTGCACCGTATCCCAAGCGTGAACTTCGTCTCCATCGCGGGGGCGAGGCCTGTCGTCAAAAAACTCTCGAATTAAATGCCTGCGGTTAGATGTTGCGTAAACTACCACATTTTGAGAGCGAGCAGTGACATTTCCTTCCAAAACAACTTTCAGAGCTTTAAAAGCATCATCATCTTCTTCAAAGGAAAGGTCGTCTACAAAAATAATAAACTTTTGAGGAACTCCCCGCAACTGCTCGACAATTAGCGGTAAATCTTGTAAATCTGATTTAGATACTTCAATCAAGCGCAGATTGCGAGATCCAAATTCATTTAACAGCGACTTCACCAAAGAAGACTTGCCCGAACCGCGGCTCCCGTACAGCAAAACGTGCAAAGCCGGATAACCTGCCAACAAAAACTCCGTATTTTTCACCAGAGCATCCCGCTGCCAATCGCAGCAAACCAACTCTTTTAAAGTTATGCGATCGGGATGCGAAATACTCGCAAACTGCCCTCTCCGCCACGCAAAAGCGCGATATTCAGCAAACAAACCCGTGCCAAACTGTCGGTAGTAAACTGCCAAAGATTCCGCCGCGCTCGACCATTTTTCTAGTTTCCCGTGCAGCGGCAAATCTCCCGGTTCTGCTACAGTTTCTGAATGCCAAATCGGAGGCACTGCGTCAAGTTGACCCGCTACCCGCACCCACTTGCTCAACTGTTCGCTGCTGCATTCGTAAATATTTTGCAGCACTTGTAAATCATGCCTGGCGGCCTCCACCAAAGCGGGGGGCAAACTTGCAAAATCTGTTTGCTGTGCTTGTCGTGAAAAAGGGTTTTCGTCTTTGAGAATTTCGGAAATCAGAGAATCTTTCCAGCTCAGATTTTTAGCAGCCTGAACTTTGAACCAGTTCCCGTAAGCTACCTGACATTCCAAACCGCTGACTTCGCTGTGGTGGAGGGCTTGCAGCAAATCCAGAAAAGCTTGACCGGCGGGGCTTTTGAGAACTGACTGATACAGCAGCAGGGAGGCTGCTTGGCGCTGGAGGTAACGGATTTGGGCGATCGCAGCAGAAGTTAGGGCTGACATAATGGCAATTGTATAACAGTTACATATCCTGACTGGCTTTAATAAATTTTCTAACAATTCGTGACACTAATTGCAGGCCGCGCTGTATAAATTTAGATGCAAAGAGTCAATGCAGGAGGATTAAAAATGAATTTAGGTACAGCAGCGGCGATCGGCTACGGCATTTTAACACTGGTTGGCGGCATCATGGGTTATATCAAGGCCAAAAGCCAAGCCTCGCTCATTTCGGGCTTGATTAGCGGTTCGCTGCTAATTTTTGCCGGCACCGCCCAGCTTATGGGACAAAGTTGGGGTTTAACATTAGCAGCAGCCATCTCCGCTGTTTTAGTAATAGTCTTTATTGTGCGCCTGGTTAAAACTCAAAAATTCATGCCGGCAGGAATGCTAATTTTAGCTAGCTTAGCGTCTTTGGGCGCGATCGTTTACGAACTCAGCGGTCAATATCAATAGTCATTCGATTTTAGATTTTAGATTTTAGATTTTAGATTTTAGATTTTAGATTAACTCCCCAGCCTTGAGTGGGAGGTTAAACTAAAGTCTAATTTTTTTATTTTCCTGGCTTATACCACGTCTGACAAGTACGCGAGTAGGGACACCGCATTGCCGTGTCCGGTGTGGGGATATGCGACAATTAATAATTGGTATAATTATCAGATGCTGCGGTTGGAACCGCCACTACACTTGCCTCTATTCCGAGGGAAAAACTAAAGAATCATAGAGTATTAAAGCCTGATGGGGTATCAGCCTGTATTACTAATTACCAACTACCAATGACTAACGACTAGAACTCTGGCAAAAATACAAAGCACCCCACCCCAACCCTCCCCTAATTTAAGGGGAGGGGGCAAGATTATTCTTGTTTCCCTTGTTAATCAGGGGAAGGGGGGACTTGCGGGGGGTGAATTTGACTTTTGCAAGAACTCTACTGATGACTGATGACGAATCACTAATCACTGATGACTAATAACTGCATCAATATACTGCTGGACTTCCCTGAGTTGCTGCCGCTGGCATTCGATCCAATCTTTTTCCGCCGCTCGCTGTTGGGCTGTCTCTTGCTGATAACGCGCCTGCTTCTCTAAAAGATTATTGTAGAACTTCATCGCTTTTTCTACTGTTTCAATAGCCAGTTTTATACGCTCTTCAAAAATCTCTAAAATCAACTTATCCATGATCGATCCAAGCACTTTACAAGACTCTTCAAAATCTACCAAACTGATTTCCATCTTGCTTTTATGAACCAAAGTATCTACAGTATCTTTCAGTATTTCTCTAAAACTCTTCATATAAGAATCCGGCAAGTATTTCAGTGGCTCCGTAAACTTCGATAGAATCTCTCCCCCTATTGATTGGAGACGCTCTCTAAATTTCAACTGACTGTTTAGGTCGAAGCATTCAATACAAACTTCAATTTTTTCTATATCAATAGATTGTAATTCTTTAAAAATTAAACTTAGTTCATGTTCCATAATTAAACTCACTCGCTCGATTTGGGCATCAACCTCATTCCGCAACTCTTTGTGCAAATTATCTTTTTCAAAAAAACCAATAGTATCTCTTTGAAATACTTGAGGGCTTTTATCCCACAAAAACCACTGATTTTTTAACTTGGTCGCCTTGTCGCTCCAAGATTTGCGAACTTTAGCAACAGCATCATATTTGCCTTGTTTTCCTAAACTGCGAATTCTCACATCGCATCCGCTTAGTTCGCCCATTTGCTCCCACACATCAACAGCAGATGCTCCAGCAATTCTCGGCTTACTATTCCAGACATCCTCAGCCTGAGATACATCTTTGAAACATACCTGAAGTAAGCTCTTGAGTCTGAGGGCAGATTGCTTAATTTCCTCAATACAAGGTTCCACATCTAAGCTGAGTTGGGTAGCTGACTGTTTAATCTCCACGGATTGATATTCGTTTGCCAACAATCGATCGCTAAATTGGGTAATAGCCTGGAATACCTTGAGATACTCATTCATTTCCTTTCATCCCTCGTTTCCCTAAACAGCATACAATACAGAACATCTGCCTTTTTGAATGCACGCTGAGTCACAACATGGATTATCTATTCACCCCTGCAACTCAGGCTCGACTCAATAGTGGCAACCTCGTACAGCCTGCTGTCAAAACAGGAAAATTGCTCCCTGCTGCTAGAGATCCCGTGACAGGGGAGTTTGTGGAGATCGCAAAAATCTTTTATCAATCAACAAGTGGAACTCTATCCGATCGCGGAGTTATAGGATTGCTCGCACAGTTAGCCGGAGGTGGCCCCATACAGCCGCTGGTAGCTCCCGTGTACGTGACATTGGCGCCGTTGCAGGTGGCTCACACTCACCAGGGGTTTCAAAAAATATACAGAATGCTTAACTGTCTGAAAATTAATTTGGCAGTTATGCAAGCGACTGCTGCTGTCATTGGTATTGGCACTGTATCGAACACAGTTTTGTCCGCAGTAAACCTCAACCAAGTATTAAAAATCCGAGAAGAGGCAAAGCACCAGAAGCTAAAAATTAAAGACGGGTTTATCGATCTCAGACACATCCTCAAAGATAGGGGAGTAGAGGTAATCCAGCAGATTTTTAAGGTTGCTCACGACTCTAGTTTTGAAATGCACCGCCAGAAACTGGTTAACGGTTACGATATTTTTTCTAAAGCTATTAAACGCTGTCAGTCAGCCCTAACAGTGCCAGATATTAAACTTCGGAATTACGAAATTAATAGCGGGCGGGATATGCTGTTTGAGGCTTTAAAAATTTATGATAATCCTAGTTTGTTGGAGGGGTTGTGTTCTGCCGGACAGCTCAGGCAAATGGAATGTGTTTGGGCGATCGAGCAGGCGATCGGCGTTACGTTTCACTTGCAGCGCGCCTACGATATGGTGAGCGATCGCCTGCTGGAACTCCAATCAAAAATTCGTCAAAATCTTCTAACTGTTGTTAAAGGATGTCAATCCGAACCACAACTAGATTTTTTATTTCCTGAAGTTACTAGGATTCTCGGTCATGATTTAAGTGTAATAGAATTTTGGCAAAATGAGGTTGATTGGATGCAAACTTTGTCTCCAAAAGAGCAGCATCAGTTAGCTAGTTTAGATAAACTCACCGGCGATAGTTTAAAAAGCAGCGTGTACACTAAATTCGCGGTATTAGCTGCGGAAGCTTCCCTTTATGAAACTTTAAAGCAAAAGTCTCACTTTCTCTCCTTGCGCGACCAGCTAACCTTCGCTTTGTCGCCGGAAATCCGCCGGGGATACCAAGTTTATATCAGCCAACAGGCGATCGCTACTGGCTATCCAGCTTTAGCTGCCTCAAATTGGCAAGAAATATCCGATTTAACTGTGGCTAACCTCTACTACTTTTTTCAAATTCGAGAGGAATCAACTGAAAATTATCCAACTGACGACCAATTAGAAACGCCTTATTGGCGCTTTCCCCAAACCTTAAAAAACGAGCTTAATCTTAGCAATTAAATTACCAGTGACTAATGGATACTGTTGACTGTTGACTGACTTATTCAGTCCTGGACACAAGTTTTCAATTGTTACACTATCTGTATTAGTAAAGCGCGCACTTCGCACCCTACAAGTATAGTCTGTGCGTCAAGGAATATTTTTCCTTCTTCCTTCTGATTACCTCAGCCACAACTTAATAGTATTGTCTTTAGAACCGCTAGCAATAGTTTTGCCATCAGGACTAAAAGTCACCACATAAACCTCATCGGAATGTCCAGTCAAAGTATTCAGCAACTCTCCGGTAGCAAAATCCCAAATTTTAATAGTTTTATCCTTGCTCCCGCTCGCAATAAACTTCCCGTCCGGGCTGATAGCAACCGAGACAATATCGTCAGAATGTCCCTTGATAGAGCGAATTAAATCTCCTGTTTCGATATTCCATATCTTTATAGTTTCATCGTAGGAACCGCTAACAATTGTCTTGCCGTCCGGGCTAACCGCAACCGACCTCACCGCGTCGCCGTGTCCCTCAATAGTTTTGAGCAACGCCCCTGTTGCGACATCCACAACTGTAATTTTTTTATCCTTAGAAGCGCTAACCAAACTTTTTCCATCGGGAGTGAAAGCAACAGAATAAACAAAATCTGTATGGTCGGGAAAATTCTGAATCAAACTGCCAGTTGCTGCATCCGAAATCTTCGTGGTTTTGTCTCCGCTGCCGCTAGCTACAAGCTGTCCGTCGGGGCTCAGAGCGACAGACCAAACAGAAGCAGTGTGGTCGAGACTGCGAATCACTTGCCCTGTTTTTAAATCCCACAGCATGACTCGCCAAAAACCTGTTCCAGTCGCGAGTCTCGTACCGTTTGAATCGAAAGCAACCGACCAAATGGTGGAGGAATCTCCTGGAAAAGTGCGGAGCGATTTGCCTGTAGCTAAATCCCAAATTTGGATGGTTTTGTCTTTAGAACCGCTGGCTAACATTAAGCCGTCTGGACTGAAAGCAACAGATCCAACTGCATCTGAATGCTGAGCGAAATTTTTGACTTTGGCGTTCTTCCACCGCAGACCTGCTTGGCACTGTTCCTGTAAGTTTTTAGCAGACGCATAGCTAGTGGAAGTGCTGGCAATAGTTGGTATTTGGCTGATACACTCTTCATAATTGCTGGCTTTATAAAGACTTTCAATTTGATTGAGCTGTTGGGATTCTTGCTGGACTCGCTGCTGCCATTCTTGCCACTTGAGATATCCGTAAATTCCGCCGATCGCAGCTAAGATGGCTGCAATTGTTGCCCCGGCGAGATAAGGATTGAATTTGCGAGTTTCTTTGGGGACAAGCACTGCTGCGCTGCCGATCGAGAAATCGGTTTTTCCGTTCAGATTTACCTGCGAGGATACTGCCGGACTTGCCTGCAATTCGAGTTGAGGGGCGCTGCTGGCTGGTGGCCCACTGGGGTTGCGGTGTCCCTCCAAAACTGTGGAGATCGCCTTGTACAATTTAGCGAATAAAGATTTAGGAACGACTAATTCTTCGATTTTCGCGGCATCTTCGTCGGTAAGCCCTAAAACTTGCTGCAAGCGTTTTAATTCGTCGCGAGTTTCCTGAGAAAAGGGATATTCTTGCTGCATTGCTTCTTGCAGTGATTGTTCGTAGCGTTCGCCTTTTTGCCTGTATTTGCGGTAAGGGTTCAATACCTCATCTTCAATCGCCTCTGCTTCTTCTGGCAGTAATTCCAAACTGACGCGCAGTTCATCTAATATTCTACGACCGACGACTGTAATATCACCCCGGCTGCTGCTGCGCCGATCGACTTCTTCGCGATATATTGTCAGCTTGGGAATCCGTGCCCGCGAGCGATCGCCAATTTTCCTCAAATCTGCTAAAGCTTCCGCCGCCGACTGGTACCTCTCCCGAAAATCGTAGCGCACCATATTGTCCAAAACATCAGCCAGCGCTTGGGAACAGGTGGCTAAATGCCGCCAAACAATTTCGCCTTTATTAGAATTTTTCAAATCCCGCAGTTTCGGCAAATCGTAAGCCGGCAAACCCGTCATTGCTTGGATGCCAATCATTCCCAAAGCGTAGATATCGCTGTTGAGTTGCGGGTTGTATTGAAATTGTTCGATCGGCATATATTCCAGAGTGCCAATCCGCACAGTTACCGGCGCTTGTCTTTGAGCGATGTGAATTTCTTTCACCGAGCCAAAGTCGATTAAAACTAACTTGTTATCTGAATAGCGGCGGATTAAATTTGCCGGTTTAATATCTCGGTGAATTACTCCCTGTCCGTGTACAAACACTAAAATTTCTAACAGTTCCTTCAGCAAAGCAATCATCTTTTCTTCGCTTAGAGGTTTGCCCGGTACAATCTCAGTTGATAGCGAGTGACCGGCAACAAAAGATTCTACTAAGAAAAATTCTTCATTTTCTTCAAAATAAGCGAATAGCTGAGGAATTTGGTCGTGTTGACCGAGCTTTTCTAGAACTTCTGCTTCTTTTTGAAAAAGACGGCGCGTAGTATTAATTAATTTTGGTTCGGTGGTACCGGGACGCAGGTGCTTGACAAAGCACTGCGGTTCTCCCGGACGGCGAATATCTTTGGCAAGATATGTTTGTCCAAATTCTCCTGTTTCTATGACTTCAATGATTTGATAGCGTCCATCTAAAAGTTGGCTCACCATGATAATAACGCAGCCTTTTTTTGGTTGATTTTCGCAAGAAACAGTTGCACTGTTGAGTCAGTTGTATAGCCTTTTTCCGGTAAATTAGGTGTTCCTGGGCATTGACCAAACAGGGCATTGGGCATTGGCAAAACAGGGCATTGGGCGGGAATAGTTGTTTCTTTCGTTCTTCTTTCTTTCCTTCTTCCGACTTCCATCGGACTTCTGCCCTCTGACTTCTTTCCTTCTGACTTCTTTCCTTCTGACTTCTGACTTCTGACTTCTAACTGAGATATTGCACGATTCTCAATTACTTGTTTAGGAACAGGCAAGATGCCTGTTCCACAATAAAACTTATTCTTTGTGGAACGGGCATCTTGCCCGTTCTTGACAATTGTGCAACATCTCAGTTCTGACATACTTTATCTTTTCAACATCTGCAAAGCTTGATATCCCAAAAAGAAAAAACCCAAAGCGCCGAGTACCGCTATCGTGTTCGCAAACACATCGACTGTAAAAAATTCGCCCATTGCAATCTCCTCTGACAACTGATATCTATCCTCGGCTTTTCGGCCGCTGTCTGGGTGAGGGGTCTTACCCCTCGGTGCTGGCGAGCCGAAAGATGCTCACAAATTATAGCAAAAGAGGCGGTCAAAATAACTTTTCGGGCGATCGACTAGCTTTTTGTTTTAATATTTTTTAATATTTAGAGAGACAAATCGTCTACCGAAAATTTCAGGTCTGTTCGCTTTGATATTGTTAACCCTGCTAATTTTTTCTCTCATTGTAAGTAGAGCTTACACTAAGAATTTGCGCCGATCGGTCAAATATGCGCCTCGAACCGACAGAAGTTCCGCCAGGCCCTCACCGGAACCGGCCGCGCAGTTCCCTAAAGTTTCGGTAATCGTACCAGCATACAACGAGGCAGAGAATATCCGGGATTGCGCGATCGCCGTTAGGGAGAGTACACCGCTGTCTGTGGACAACTTAGAAGTTTTAATTGTAGACGATCGCTCGACAGACGACACCAAGGCGATCGGGCAAACCCTGCAACAGCATCTCAACGACCCCGGCTTAAAATATTAGCAGGTCAGCCGCGACCGAGCAACCAATATTGAGCGGGTCAAAACTAGGCCTGCGCCCAAGCTATTCACATAGCAACCGGAGACTTCTTATTACTGTAGTTTAGACTAAAAAATGAGTGCAGCTAAAAGTAGTCGCCTTTTAACAGAAGGCAAGATGTTGCTCAAAAAC